>NZ_JBFODJ010000047.1:0-52472 GCF_040908265.1 Aeromonas sp. R5-1 | reverse complement strand
GACTTGTTCGCACCTTCCTTAGCGACTAATCAGATCGCACAAACTGGACTGAGTTCCCTTCCTCCGGTGATCTACTATTCGGAACAGCTATTTAGATGACGGGTTGTCCGAGTTCAGACTGAACGGCGTGTGTGTATTTTCTCCGGGTGCGGCGACGGGCCTGGACCGCCTCTGCCAGCATGGCAAGCAGGTGTTCACTCTCTTCCCAGCAGAGGCAGGCATCGGTCACTGACAGACCGTATTGCAGCTCACCCAGAGGAGCCGGTTTCTGGTTACCTCCCAGCAAGAAGCTCTCGACCATGACGGCGGCGACGGCTTGGCTCCCTTCGCTCAGCTGGCGACAGAGATCTTTGGCGACCTTCAGCTGGTTCGTGTGCAGCTTCTGGCTGTTGCCATGGCTGCAATCCACCATCAGGCGAGGGGGGAGTCCCTGACGGGTGAGGCGGTCTGCTGCCTCCGCCACATCGCTCTGGTGGTAGTTGGGCAGGGTGCCGCCACGCAGAATGATATGGCCGTCGGGATTGCCTTCGCTCTTGATCACCACCATGCCGCCCTGGCTGCCGGGGGCGGTGAAGAGATGGGAGGCGGTACTGGCCTGGATGGCATCGATGGCGACCCGGATATTGCCGTCCGTACCGTTCTTGAATCCCACGGGGCAGGGCAGTGCGGAGGCCAATTGCCGGTGAACCTGAGACTTCGTGGTGCGTGCCCCGATGGCGCCCCAGCTGACGAGATCGGCGAGATAGAGAAAGCTGGTGGTGTCGAGGAATTCGGTGGCGGTGGCGAGCCCCAGTCCATTGATGTCGAGCAGCACCTGGCGTGCCAGATGCAATCCCCGATTGATGTCGTTGCTGCCGTCCAGGTGCGGATCGAAGACCAGCCCCTTCCAGCCCACCGTGGTGCGCGGCTTTTCAAAATAGGCGCGCATGACTATCTGAAGGCTGTCTTCATAGGCGGTGGCGAGCCGTGCCAGCCGTCCGGCATAGTCCAGGGCCGCGACGGGATCATGGATGGAGCAGGGGCCAATCACGACCAGCAGGCGATCGTCTTCACCTGCCAGGATCCGGCGTGCCTGATGGCGCTGGCTGTCGATGTGCCGGGCCATGTCGGCCGGACAGGGGTGCTGCGCCAGCAGCTCGGCAGGGGTGGGGAGCGCCTCTATGGCGAAGGCGCGCATGACCGAATTCAAAACTGCCATCTGGAGTTACCTTGCTGTGCATGTGTGCGATGGGGAACCCGTATGCGCCATCCCGTTGGGAGCAGACAGGTTCACGGCTCATCGCAGTTGTTGAGAATGATTATCATTATCTTGGTGTTTGTCTCAAATGCAAGCGCAATGAAATCGCCAGGCGAAGATGGGGGGAGAGAGAACGATGGCGGGGGAACCGCAGCAAAAGCAGGCCGCTCCCCGAGGGAAGAAGCCCGCCAGTCACAAGATAAAGAGGGGGTCAGCTGTCCATCACGGCGTGCCTGTCCTGGTGGTAGGCGTCTTCATCCTTGCCGCTGCGCCAGTAGGGGACTGCGTAGACCCGCTGGCGCTCGGCATCCAGGGTGCGTCTGACGTGGCGGCGCAGCGGCACGACCAGGCTCTCTTCCCCGCCAAACCAGAAATAGCTCCCCTCTGCGACCATGGGCTGGGCGGTGAAATGTGCCACCAGGGTCGCGGCCTGTTCCGGATTGCCCACGAACCAGCGCAGGTCGACGCCGGCCGGCAGCGACAGATCCTGCACGTCGTCCTGATGGGGGACCAGCAGGGCGATATGGCCGAGGGCATGGGCTGGCATCACTTCCACCATGGCGCTGATGGCGGGCAGGGCGGTGAGATCCCCCGCCATGTAATAGTGCTCGGCCATTTGCAGCATGGGGTCGGGGCCGCCCGGGCCCGAGATGGCGAGCCTGTCACCCGGTTTGGCGTGCAGGGCGAAACGACTGGCGGGGCCGGCCTCGCCGTGCAGGGCGAAGTCGATGTCGAGCTCCAGCGCCTCCCGGCGAAACGCACGTATGGTGAAGGTGCGAATGACGGGTTTCTGGGCGGGATCGAGCCAGCGAGGCCCCTTGTCGGTGGGGGTGGGCAACACTATCTCGCGCTGATCCGGTCGGGGCAGCATGATCTTGACATGAGCACCGCCACAGCTGAAGGGGTAGTCCACAAGCTCGGGGCTGGTCAGGCAGATTCGGCGCAGGTGCGGGCTCACATCCTGAACATGCTTGACGGTGAGCAGGCGGGGGCGATTGGCCGGGGCGGGTTGAGACATGGGCATACTCCTGGCTGATGATGGCGCCCATTCTTGATTAAATGAAAACTATTATCAATTAGTTTGTGGGCAGAATGGGTCGCGATTGACCTCCTCGGGACGTCCATCGCGATCCCACACTCTCTGCCTGGATCAGGTTCGATCGCTTCCCCCCAGTGCCCGATAGATGCCTGCCATGTTGTTGAGCTGGGCCTGCTGCTGTGCCAGCAGAGCGAGCTCGGCATCCCACAGGCGGTTCTGCTCATCCAGCCAGGGTTGCACCCCGGTGGCTCCGGCCAGGAAACGGGCGCCAGCGAGCCTTTCGGCCTCCCGGGCATAGGCCCTCTGCTGCTCCAGATAGCGCAGCCGCTGATCCCCTTGCTGACGGGCGGCCAGGCCATCCTCCACTTCCAGCAGCGCGGTATAGAGCTGCTTGCGAAACTCGGTTTCGGCAATCTGGTAGTCGATGTCGGCGCTGGCAATGGAGAGCCGGGTCTTGTTGTACTCGAGGAAAGGGAGCGCCAGCGTGGCGCCCAGGGTGCCGACTGGATTTTGCAGCACCTGGGTCAGGGTATCCGAGGTGGTGCTGGCACCGCCGGTCAGGCTCAGGGTGGGATAAAAGCCGGTGCGGATCTCGTCTCCCCTCGCGAGGGTCTTGCGCAGCCTGAGTTCGGCGGCGCGCACATCGGGCCGCCGGGCCAGCAAATCGGTGGGGATGCCGGCCGCCACGGACGGGATCGGGCCCATGATCAGGGCGTCGGGAGCGTCAGCGAGCGGCCCGCTGCTGCGGCCCAGCAGCAGGCGAAGAGCATTGCCCGCCTGTGCCCGTTGCTGGGTGAGGGTGGCGAGCTCCGCCTGCTTGCCCGCCTTCTGCTGGCTGGCCTGTACCAGATCGAGTCGGGTCACGGCGCCCGCCTCGTATTTGGCGTGGGTCAGGCGTTCAATGCGCTCCAGATTGGCCAGTTGCTGGGTGCCCAGGGTAATGGCCGAGCCGAGGTAGGCCAGTTGCCAGTATTGCTCCAGGGTCTTGCCGATGAGCAGCAACCGGGTGGCGGCCAGATCCTGTTCGCTGGCTTGTGCCTCCCAGCTCGCCTGATCCCTTGCCGCGGCCAGTCTGCCCCAGAGATCCACTTCGTAGCTGAGGTTGAGGGAGGGGCCCAGGTTGCTGCTGGCGCTGCCATCTTTCATGTTCTTGGTGCCGCTGGCCCCGAGATTGGCGCTGACCGAGGGGGTGAGGTTGGTGTCAGCCAGATCGGCGCCGAGCAGGGCATTCTTGAGCTTGAGCCCGGCCACCCGCATGTCCGGGTTGGCGGCCAGCACCGCCTCGACCAGGCGATCGAGCGCAGGATCCTGGAATCCCTGCCACCAGGGGCCTGCCTGCTGCAAGGTGAGACCCCGGCTCTCCTGCTGCCATGCTGGCGCCACGTCGAGATCGGGTCTGTGATAGGTGCTCTGCTGGCTGCAGGCACCGAGGCTGGCGGTGAGCATCAGGCTTAGCCCGAGCCTTGATAGGTTGTGCATCGTCATTCCCTCGCCAGTGCCTCCACCGGATCGAGCCTGGCCGCATTGCGGGCGGGCAGGTAACCAAACAGGATCCCGATGAGGGAGGAGCACCCGAAGGCCATCAGGATGGAGAAGAGCGAGAAGCGCATCTGGAAGCTTTCCACGAGCAGGGAGAAGAGAGCGCCGATGAGCAGGGCGAGGCCGATACCGAGCAGCCCCCCCAGCAGGCTGACCATCACCGCCTCGATGAGGAACTGTTGCAGTATGTCGGACTGGCGGGCGCCGACGGCGATGCGGATCCCTATCTCCCGGGTGCGCTCCACCACCGAGACCAGCATGATGTTCATCACCCCGACGCCCCCGACGATGAGGGAGATCACCGCGATGGCGGAGACCAGCAGTGTCAGGGTGGCGGTGGTCTTCTCCACCGATTTGACGATGCTGTCGCTGCTGAAGGTGAAGAAGTCCTTCACGCCGTGGCGCTGGGTCAGCAGGGCGACTGCCGCCTGCTCGGCCAGGGCGGACTGGACGCCGTCCTTGACCCGGATGGTGATCTGGGTGAAGTGCTGCTGGGAGAGGAGACGGCTCATGACGGCGCTGTAGGGGAGCCAGACATTGACCGACTGGCTGCTGCGGCCAAAGCCGGTCTCCTGGGTGACCACCCCCACGATGCGCACCGGCAGGGTGCCGACCAGCACCACCTGGCCGACCGGGTCCACCTTGCCAAGCAGGCTCTCTATGGTCTTGCCATCCACCACGGCGACTGCCGTCCGGTTTCGAATGTCCCGCTCATCGAGCAGGCGCCCCTGGGTGAGCGTCATCCCCTTGACCCGGAAAAAGTCGTTGCCGACCCCGATCACGCTGCCGCTGCTGGTCTTGTTGCGATAGCGAAGCTGGCCCGACGTCGCTATCTGGGGGCTGGCCCCCTCCAGATAGGGCTGGCCGAGCAGCGCGTCGAGATCCCGCTCGTTCAGGGTCTGGATGCTGGCGGCCTTCTCGTCTCCCCAGTCCTTGCCGGGGAAGATGTCGATGGTGTTGGTGCCCATGGCGTTGATGTCGTCGATCACCTTGGCGCGCGCCCCCTGACCCAGCGCCACCACGCTGACCACGGCGGCGATGCCGATGATGATGCCGAGCATGGTGAGGAAGGTGCGCATGCGATGGGCCAGCATGGCGTGCAGGGCCATGCGCCCCGCCTCCCGGTAGCGATCCCAGCCCCGGCTTGCGGTGCGGACGACGGCTCCTGTGCCCTGTGCATCTTGCCCGACAGAGGGAGGGGCCAGCTGGCTGCCGTCACCTGGCAGCGGGTGGGCCTGCGCCCCGGATGGGGAGGCTGCGTTGTCATCGGTCGCCCGATGGCCGCTGTCCTCCACTACCCGCCCGTCACGCAGGGTGATGATGCGATCCGCATGGCTTGCCACCGCCATGTCGTGGGTCACCAGAATGATGGTGTGGCCCTGGGCGTGCAGCTCCTTGAGGATGGCCATCACCTCCTTGCCGCTCTGGCTGTCGAGAGCGCCGGTGGGTTCGTCCGCCAGGATCACCTCGCCGCCGTTGGCGAGCGCCCGGGCAATACTGACCCGCTGCTGCTGACCGCCGGAGAGCTGGCCGGGTCTGTGGTGGCTGCGATCCTGCAGTCCCAGGCGGGTCAGCAAGGTGCGGGCTCGGGCCTGGCGATCAAGGCGGGCAGTGCCGGCATAGATGGCGGGGATCTCCACGTTGGCGGCCGCGTCCAGATGGGGCAGCAGGTGATAGCGCTGGAAGATGAAGCCGAAGTGGTGGCAGCGCAGCCGTGCCAGGGAGAGGGCATCCAGGGTCGCGGTGTCCTGGCCGCGAAACAGATACTGGCCCCCGCTCGGGCGATCGAGGCAGCCCAGCAGGTTCATCAGGGTCGATTTGCCGGAGCCGGAGGCGCCGACGATGGCCACCATCTCCCCGGCATCGATGGCGAGATCCAGCGGGTGCAGCACGGTCACTTCGTGCTCTCCGCTCTGGTAGCGCCGCTCGATGCCCTTGAGACGGATCAGGGGCTCGCTCACGGCACCATCTCCCCTTCATCGTGCAGTGCCGGCTTGCCCTGCTCCAGGATCACCTTCTCCTGCTCGGTCAGGCCGCTCACCACCTCAATCTTGATGTCATCCTTCATGCCGGTCTTGATGCGGCGGGTCTCTCTCTGGTCCCCTGCCTTGAGCAGGCTGACCTCGTACTCGTTGTCGCCAGTCTTCTTGCCGAGGGCGGTCTGGGGAATGGCCAGTACCTGCTTGCGCTCGCCGAGTACGATGGTGACCTGGGTCGTCATGGCGACCCTCAACTGATGGCCGGGGTTGGGCACATCGAACAGGGCATAGTAGTAGATGGCCGCATTGCTGGTGGCTGTGGTGCTGGCCGTCTGCTCATTGATGTTGGTGGGGGCCAGCTCGACCGTGCGCAGGGTACCGTGGTAGCGAGTATCCGGATCCCCTATCAGGGTGAAATAGACCGGCATGCCCGCCTTGACACGGGTGACGTCCGCTTCGGAGATCTGGGCCTTGACCGTCATGGTGTCGAGATTGGCGAGCTTGAGCAGGGTCGGTACCGTCTGGCTGGCGGCCAGAGTCTGCCCCTGCCGGGTGACGATGGAGACGACGGTACCATCCATGGGGGCCTGAATGCGGTTGTAGCCGAGCTCCGTCTTGGCGCGCTCCACCTTGATGATGGCGTTGTCGATGTCGGCCTGGGCGCTTTGCAGCTCGGCCCGGGTGACGGCAAGCTGGGCTTCGGCGCTCTCCAGATCCGCACGAGAGCTCGCTTCCTGCCGAAACATTTGCTGCTGGCGGCGCCAGGCAAGCTCGTTCTGTTTGAGCTGTGCCTGCTTGATCTTGAGCTGGGCGCGGCGGCTGGCGAGCTCAGCTTCGGCGGTCTTGAGGTTGTTCTGGGCGATCAGGGGATCGATCTCCGCCAGCAGCTCTCCTTGTTTGACCTGTTGACCCGCTTCCACCGCGAGATAGGTGACCTGACCCGAGACCTGGGCACCCACATCCACCTGCTCGATGGCCTGCAGTACGCCACTGGCGAGCACCGTCTGCTCCACATCCTGGCGGGTTACCGTTGCGGTCAGTACCGGGTCCGGTGTGTTGCCTGGCCAGGCCAGCCAGGTGACGAGAGGGATCAGCACAAGGGCGAGCAGGGCGAGCTTGCCGGGTTTTCGAAGAGCTTTCATTTATCACCTGAACGAAACGAGCGAAGGCGTGCAAGGGCCATATCGTGCAGCAAATGGCCCTCAAAAAGAAGCGAGCAATGTGTAAGAAATCGTGTGGTTCTGGCGGTGACGCAGTGGAGGAGGTCAAGCTGGGGGAGGGTGACGGCGGGGCGTCAGAAACAAGAAGACCCGCTCAGGGAGCGGGTCTTGTGGTGTCAACCGACGGCTTTGAGCAAGGCGGCGTGAGGCTCGTGGCAGATCTGGATATCGAGGGGCAGTTTGTAGAGGAGCAGACGGGCCAGCGAGCCCTCCATCCAGTGATGACGGCTGCCGACCAGCAAGAGATCGGCGGGGTGGGCGGTCAGCCAGCGCTGGAGATCCGGCACCACGTCATCCACCACCAGGCACTGGTAATCCACCGGATGAGAAAGCTGGGTGATGAGTTCACTGATGATCGCCTTGGCATCCAGGGTGCCCTGGGCGCTGCGCTCCTCTTGTGACAGGGACAGACTATTGCGACGGGTCTTGCTGCTGTGGGTCAGGTGCAACAAGGTCAGGTTGGCGCCCAGCCCTTGTGCCAGACGGCTCGCCTTGGCCAGTGTCTCCTGCTCGTAATCCTTGCCTTCCAGCAACAGCACAATATTGGTCGGGCTCATAAGCAGTTCTCCTTGGCAGGTGCGGGTCAGACGGCGGAAGCGTACTCTCATCCTCCCTTCCCGCGAAATGTCAGCTCAAACG
This sequence comes from Aeromonas sp. R5-1, assembly GCF_040908265.1. NCBI lineage: Bacteria > Pseudomonadati > Pseudomonadota > Gammaproteobacteria > Aeromonadales > Aeromonadaceae > Aeromonas > Aeromonas sp. R5-1. The sequence continues at coordinate 44,819 of NZ_JBFODJ010000047.1, read as the reverse complement.
AACCCGGTGTGTTTGCCTCAAGCGTCACCTTCTGTCGATGGCAACTGAAGGTACCGAGTCCGTTTACATCATCATAACAGACTGAGTTGAATGGAAAATGAAGGAGTGGGTCCGTTCAATATGCGAATGAGTGCAACGAAGATGAGTGGCGTCCTGACCATGGCGATGGAAGCCCGGCTGGGTGATGACCAGGCTGACAGGCTCAGACTGAGCATCAAGACTCGTGCCGCGGATTAGCCAGGGCAGCCCCTCTTTCTTGCGGCTTACGGCATCGGCCAACCAGGCCGGCGCCGTCGGCAAGAGGTTTCAGCTAGCCACCGCGATGATGACTCGGTCAATCTGAAAGGGCCGACATGGACGGGAGGGCATCCCGTCCGCCCCGTGGTCAGCTTGCGAGCAACTCACGGGCGTTGGCCAGGGTGTTGTCGGTGATCTGATCGCCCCCCAACAGGCGGGCCAGTTCGTTGAGCCGGGCGCCCGGGGTGAGCGCCTGCATCTGGGTTTCCGTTGTCTTGCCGTCGGTGTGTTTGCTCACCACCATGTGCTGGTGACCCTTGCCTGCCACCTGGGGCAGGTGGGTGACCACCATCACCTGGGTGGATTCGCCGAGCTGGCGCAACAGGCGACCCACCACGGCGGCGGTCGGGCCGCTGATCCCCACATCCACTTCGTCGAAGATAAGGGTCGGGGTGGAGATCTTGCGTGCACTGATCACCACGATGGCGAGGCTGATACGCGACAGCTCGCCGCCGGAAGCCACCTTGCCGAGCGGTTGGATGGGCTGACCCGGGTTGGTGGTGACCATGAACTCCACCCGATCGATGCCAAGGGGCGAGAGGCTGCTCTGGGCATCGGGTCGCACCTCGATGGCGAAGCGGCCATCGGGCATCGCCAGTTCGTGCATGCTGGCGCTTACCTTGGCGCCCAGCTCCTCGGCATAGCGCTGGCGACTCTGGCTCAGGGCCTCGGCGGCCTGCACGAAGGCCTGGCGGGCCGAGGCCAGCTCGTCCTCCATCCCCTCGAGGCGCTCTTCGTCGGAGTGCAGGCGTGCGAGGTCGCTGGCCAGCTCCTGATGGTAGTGGGCCAGCTCCGCCGGTTTGACATGGTGCTTGCGTGCCAGGTTGATGGCCTTGGAGAGGCGGCTCTCCAGCTCGTTGAAGCGCTCTGGATCCAGATCCAGCCGGTCGAGATAGCTGCGCAGCTCGCTGTGGCTCTCCTGTACGCCGATCAGGGCTTCGTTGAGCATGCCGAGCACGTTGCCAAGCCGGCTGTCCATGCCGACCAGGGTCTCGGCCCTGTCCACGGCCGTCTGCAGCAGACCGGCGATGGTGGTCTCTTCATTGTCATAAAGCAGATCGAGGCAATACCCGCACTCCTGCATCAGCTCGGTGCCATTGGCGAGCCGCTGATGCTCCTCTTCAATCTCTTCAAACTCTCCCGGCTGAAGGGCAAATTCGTCCAGCTCCTGCACCTGGTATTCGATGAGTTGACGGCGGGCTTCCCGCTGCTGCTGCTCGGCCTTGAGCCGGTTGAGCTCGTTTTGCAACTGGCGCCACTGCTGGTAGTGGCGGCGCACATCGTCGAGGAGCAAATGATGACCGGCGTAGCCGTCCAGCAGGGCGAGCTGGTAATCGGGTTTGAGCAGCATCTGGTGAGCGTGCTGACCGTGGACGTTGACCAGCAGTTGACCCAGGTTCCTGAGCTGGGCGAGGGGGACGGGAACCCCGTTGATATAGCTGCGAGAGCGCCCCTCGGCGGACAGTACCCGCCGGACGATGCACTCACCGTCATTTTCAAGCTCGTTGGAGGCGAGCCAGGCCCGGGCGGCAGGATTACCCTCCAGCAGGAAGCGGGCACTCACCTCTGTCTTGTCGCTGCCCGGGCGCACCATGCTGGCTTCGGCGCGCTCCCCCAGGCACAGCCCCAGAGCATCGATGGCGATGGATTTGCCCGCCCCGGTCTCCCCGGTGATGCAGGTCATCCCCGGTTGCAGATCGAGTTCGAGAAACTTGACGATGGCGAAGTTGTTGACGGTCAGCTGGGTCAGCATGGTCTCATCCTGTATGGGCCAACATTACTGTGTATGCATCCAGTATATACTGGTCTTATATACAGTAAAGTGGGCAGGGAGGATTTTTGCGAAGCAGGGGGAGAGCAAGGATGTCAAGGCCGCGGCATGGGTGTGACGCCGATCAGATGGCCTGCAAATCAACCTGCGTACCTGGCATGGGCTGAGGCGATGCGAGAAGCCACCTTGAGGGGCTCTCTTGTGGTGAGTGGCTGGCTGAGACACACTCGAAACAGTCCTGGTTGAGCCTGGGCTGTGCACAGACCTCTTCGCAAGGATGCGTCACGATGATCCATACCCCGACCCTGCTGCTGATCTCCCTGGCAATCAACCTGATGTCGGGGCTGATCATGCTGTTCATCCACTCCCTGAAGCCAGGTCGAGGCAACTTTCTGTACTGGTCCCTCTCCGCTTTTCTCTTCTCCCTCTCCATCCTGCTGCTCAGTCTGGGGGTGTTGGGCGGCCATCCGGCGCTGGGCATCCGGGTCGGCGGCCTGGTCTCGCTCATGAGCATCCTGCTGTTGCTCGCCGGTTTTTGTGCGCTTTACGAGCGCGCATGGCATCCCCGTGCCGTGGGGGGAGGCGTGGCGGTGTTGCTGCTGCTCTATCTGGGGTTGTCCAGCCTCGCCCCCGTGCGCATTGTGCTGGCTCTGATGGAGTCGATGTTGTACCTGTGGTGCGCCTGCCTCATCGTCTCTCTCGGCCGGCAACAGAAGCGGGTGCTCCATGCGGTGGCGCTCATTTACCTGCTGCATTTCACCATCCTGCTGAGCCAGGGGGGGCTGCTCTTGCTGGGAGTCGAAGGGCGGATGGGGGGCGGAGGTTGGCTCGATCTCATCTTCTTCATGCACATGGTGCTGACCATCGGCTCGGTGTTGTTGCTGCCTCTGGTGGCCTATGTGGAGACGGAGGAGGCATTGCTGGCGCTCTCGGAGCGGGATCCCCTCACCGGGGTGCTTAATCGGCGCGGCCTCTTCAGGCAGAGAGAGGGGGCTACGCCTGGCCAGACGCGCTGCGTGGTGGTCCTGGACATCGATCACTTCAAGCGGGTCAACGACCAGTTTGGTCACGGCTGCGGGGATGAAGTCATTCGCTATGTGGCCGGGGTGCTGGTGGCGAGGTACGCAAGGATGATCTGGTGGGGCGCATCGGTGGCGAGGAGTTCGCCATCATCATGGGGGGCGTGAGCGGCCAGATGGCCCGCGACATCTGTGACCGGATCCGCCGCCAGATAGAGACGGGCTCCCGGCAGGGGGCCTGCCTGCCGTGCGAGGGGGTCACGGTGAGCATGGGGGTTGTGTGCGCCAGTGCCGAGGCTGACCTGGCACTGATGCTGACCAAAGCCGATGCTGCCATGTACCGGGTGAAGGAAGCGGGGCGAAACGGGGTGCATCTGGCATTCGAGCCGGCACTGCCTCGGCTGGTCGAAAGCAGCGAGGGGTAGACCCTCGCCACCGATGGTGCCTGGCTAGAAGAGTTTGCTGCCCCAACCGAGCTTGTTGCGCAGCACGTGGAAGTAGCTGTAATCCAGCGGATGCACCAGATGAAGCTTGTGGCTGCTCTTCTTGATGAGGATCTCGTCCCCCGGGTGGACCGCCAGGGTGACCTGGCCGTCGCAGCTCACCTGCATGGCGTCGTCCTGGTTGTCTGGCGAGACCAGCAGCCGCACTTCGCTGTCCGCATCCAGCACGATGGGGCGGCTGCTCAGGGTGTGCGGGAACATGGGCACCAGCGTGATGGCGTTGAGTTTGGGGGTGAGGATGGCGCCCCCTGCCGACAGGGAGTAGGCGGTGGAGCCGGTGGGTGTCGCCACTATGATGCCGTCCGAGCGCTGGCTGTACATGAAGCTGCCGTCGATGTAGACCTCGAATTCGATCATGTGGGCGATCTTGCCCGGGTGAAGCACCGCCTCGTTGACCGCGAGGTTGCTCGACTTGCGCTCCCCGTGGCGATAGACGGCGGCCTCCAGCAGGAAGCGATGCTCGCTTTTGAAGTGACCCGAGAGCACCTGCTCCAGGGGCAGCAGATAATCCTGGGGCGAGAGATCGGTCAGGAAGCCGAGGTTGCCCCGGTTCACCCCGATCACCGCCACATCGAACCGTGACAGCACCCGGGCGGCCCCCAGCATGTTGCCGTCACCGCCGACAACGATGGCGAGATCCGCCTGCTCGCCGAGCTGCACCAGATCCATCACGTTCTCCCCGAGCAGCCCCAGGGTATGGGCCACCCGGCTCTCCAGCAGCACGCGAAAGCCGCGGCTGGTCAGGTACTGGTACAGGCCGGTCAGGGTCTGGTTGGCCCCCTCGTGATGGGGCTTGCCGATGAGGGCAACGGTTTTGAACGGAGAATCCATAGGTTATCGGGTCTGGGAGAGTCTTGGGGGGAGTATACCGCGCTTTGCCGGGGATTTGTCTGCCTCCGTGGCGGTTGGTGCAATCGGCCCCGAAAAGGGGCTGCCTGGCACGCGGATGGGCGCCATTGTGCCCGATCTGCCCTTTTCCCCTTGAAAGCCGGGGCTGTGTCCCCATAATAGCGCCAACACAGGGTCTGCTGGCGCGTGTCGCTTGTCTGAACGCCAGCCACCCTCACACGCAACCCCTGAATATTGGAGATGTCATGAGCCACGAAGAACAAAAGGTTGAAGCGATGGAGCAAGTGGAAGCCCAGCCAGTCGAGCCGACCGATGTAGACAGTGAAGTGACAGCCGAGCAGGCCCGCATCGCCGAGCTGGAGGCCCAGCTGGAGGCGGCCCAGCAGGCTTCCCTGGAAGAGCGCGAGCGCGCCATTCGCGCCGTCGCCGAGATGGAGAACCTGCGTCGCCGTGCCGCTCAGGACGTGGAGAAAGCCCACAAGTTTGCACTGGAGAAGTTCGCCGCAGAGCTCTTGCCGGTGCTGGACAACCTGGAGCGCGCCATCGAGCTGGCGGACAAGGAGAACGACACCCTCAAGCCGATGATTGAAGGGGTCGAACTGACCCTGAAATCCATGCAGAGCGGCGTGGCCAAGTTCGGCCTGGTGGCGCTGGACCCGACCAACCAGCCGTTCGACCCCAATGCCCACCAGGCCATGAGCATGGTGCCCAGTGCCGATGTGGCGCCGAACACAGTGATCGCCGTGATGCAGAAGGGCTACGAGCTCAACGGCCGCGTCATCCGCCCGGCCATGGTGATGGTGTCCAAGTCCGCTGACTGATCACGCTGTTCTCACCAAGCCCGCTGCTTGGCGGGCTTTTTGTTGGATGTGGCGCCAAAAGACGTGTCTGGCGTCATTTGGCTGTCAGGTGGCCTGTATGCAGGTTTTTTCAGGGCCGGACTTGAAGCGCCGACTTGAGACCCCATATAGGTTGCAAGGCCACGGCGGCACAAAAAATTTGATGCCGGGAGCTTGAAAGCCACAGTGGCAGGCCCCACCTAGCCGTTAACGTATCAAGGCGAGCCCCTCGCCAGTTTATTCAAAGTATTTGGAGATTCGTCAAATGGGTAAAATCATCGGTATTGACCTGGGTACTACCAACTCCTGCGTCGCTATTCTGGATGGCGACCATGCTCGCGTGATCGAGAACGCGGAAGGCGACCGTACTACTCCGTCCATCATTGCCTATGCCGATGACGGCGAAATCCTGGTTGGTCAGCCGGCCAAGCGCCAAGCCATCACCAACCCGAAGAACACGCTGTTCGCCATCAAGCGTCTGATCGGCCGTCGTTTCGAAGATGACGAAGTACAACGTGACCTGAAAATCATGCCGTACGCCATCGCCAAGGCCGACAACGGTGACGCCTGGGTTGAAGTGAAAGGCAAGAAAATGGCACCGCCGCAGATCTCTGCCGAAGTGCTGAAAAAGATGAAGAAGACCGCCGAGGACTACCTGGGCGAGCCGGTGACCGAAGCCGTTATCACCGTACCGGCCTACTTCAACGACGCCCAGCGTCAGGCCACCAAGGATGCCGGTCGCATCGCCGGTCTGGATGTAAAACGCATCATCAACGAGCCGACTGCGGCTGCGTTTGCCTACGGCGTCAACAAGGTCAAGGGTGAGCGCAAGGTTGCCGTCTATGACCTGGGTGGCGGTACCTTCGATATCTCCATCATCGAGATCGACGAAGTCGAAGGCGAGACCACCTTCGAAGTGCTGGCAACCAATGGTAACACCCACCTGGGTGGTGAAGACTTCGACAACCGCGTCATCAACTACCTGGTTGACGAGTTCAAGCGCGAGCAGGGCATTGACCTGCGCAACGACCAGCTGGCCCTGCAGCGTCTGAAAGACGCCGCCGAAAAAGCCAAGATCGAGCTCTCTTCTGCCCAGCAGACCGACGTGAACCTGCCGTACATCACAGCAGATGCCACCGGTCCGAAGCACATGAACATCAAGGTGACCCGCGCCAAGCTGGAATCCCTGGTGGAAGACATGGTGAAAGACTCCCTGGAGCCGGTTCGTGTCGCCCTGAAAGACTCCGGTCTGGCGGTTGGCGAGATCGACGACGTCATCCTGGTGGGCGGTCAGACCCGTATGCCGCTGGTTCAGAAGACCGTGGCCGACTTCTTCGGCAAAGAGCCGCGCAAAGACGTCAACCCGGACGAAGCCGTGGCCATGGGTGCTGCCATCCAGGGTGCCGTACTGTCCGGTGACAAAACCGACGTACTGCTGCTGGACGTGACTCCGCTCTCCCTGGGGATCGAAACCATGGGCAGCGTGATGACCGCGCTCATCGAGAAGAACACCACCATTCCGACCAAGAAGTCCCAGGTGTTCTCCACCGCCGAAGACAACCAGTCTGCCGTGACCATTCACGTGCTGCAGGGTGAGCGCAAGCGCGCCAGCGACAACAAGTCCCTGGGCCAGTTCAACCTGGAAGGCATCCGCCCGGCACCGCGCGGTCTGCCGCAGATCGAAGTGACCTTCGACATCGACGCCAACGGCATCCTGCACGTTTCCGCGAAAGACAAGGAGACCAACAAGGAGCAGAAGATCACCATCCAGGCCTCTTCCGGTCTGTCTGATGACGAGATTGAACGCATGGTACGCGAAGCCGAAGCCAACGCGGCCGAGGACAAGAAGTTCGAAGAGCTGGTGCAGGCCCGCAACCAGGCTGACGGTCTGGTCCACTCCGTGCGCAAGCAGGTCACCGAAGCCGGTGAAGCCCTGCCTGCCGACGAGAAGACCAAGATCGAGACTGCCCTGAGCGAGCTGGAATCCGCCATCAAGGGTGACGACAAGGCTGCCATCGAAGCCAAACAGCAAGCGCTGCTGGAAGCGTCCCAGAAGCTGATGGAGATTGCCCAGCAGCAGGCTCAGGCGCAAGGCGCCACCGGTGCTGACGCCGGTCAGTCCTCCTCTTCTGCCAAGGCTGACGACGACGTGGTCGACGCCGAGTTCGAAGAAGTGAAAGACGACAAGAAGTAAGCCCGACCCGGATGGGCGAAGTCCGCTTCGCCCATCGGCTCAGAATCTGTTCACGGTCTGTCGCGAGAGGCCGTCAGCAAGGTAAAGAGCAGCGCAGGAACCGGAGCGTATAGATATACGTGAGGATTCCGAGCAGCACATGAGCCTTGATCACGGCTTCGTAGTAAGAGTGTGAGCAGATTCGTCAATGAATTTACGGGCGTTGGGTAACCAACGCCCGTCTGCGTAACTGCTGATATAGCAACAGGATGAGTATGTCGAAGCGCGATTTCTACGAAGTGCTCGGGGTATCGAAAGGTGCCGACGAGCGCGAGATCAAGAAGGCGTACAAGCGTCTGGCCATGAAGTATCACCCGGATCGCAACCAGGGTGATGCCGGGGCTGAAGAGAAGTTCAAAGAGGTCAAGGAAGCCTACGAGGTCCTGACCGACGAGAACCTGCGTGCCCGTTATGACCAGTACGGTCATGCCGGGGTGGATCCGAGCCAGGGTGGCGGCCACGGCGGCTTTGGCGGTGGTGCCGATTTCGGCGACATCTTCGGCGACGTGTTTGGCGACATCTTCGGTGGTCGCGGGGGCGGTCGTCGCGGCCCGGCCCGTGGCGCCGACCTGCGCTACAACATGGAGCTGACGCTGGAAGAGGCGGTGCGCGGGGTCTCCAAGGAGATCAAGATCCCGACCCAGGTCCACTGCGAAGTGTGCAACGGCTCCGGTGCCCATACCGGCAGCCAGGCCCAGACCTGCCCCACCTGCCACGGCTCCGGCCAGGTGCAGATGCGCCAGGGCTTCTTCGCGGTGCAGCAGCCCTGCCCCCACTGTCACGGTCGCGGCAAGATCATCAAGGATCCGTGCCGCAAGTGCCATGGGGAAGGGCGCTACCAGAAGACCAAGACCCTGTCGGTCAAGATCCCGGCCGGAGTCGATACCGGGGATCGCATCCGTCTCTCCGGCGAAGGGGAAGCGGGGGAAACCGGCGCATCGGCGGGGGATCTCTACGTACAGGTTCATGTGCGCGAGCACGAGATCTTCGTCCGTGACGGCAACGACCTCTACTGCGAAGTGCCCATCAGCTTCACCACGGCGGCGCTCGGCGGCGAGATTGAAGTGCCGACCCTGGATGGCCGGGTCAAGCTCAAGGTGACCCCGGAGACCCAGACCGGCAAGCTGTTCCGCCTGCGGGGCAAGGGCGTCAAGTCCGTGCGCTCCGGCCAGGTGGGGGATCTGATGTGCAAGGTGGTGATCGAGACTCCGGTCAAGCTGACCGAGACCCAGAAAGATCTGCTGCGCCAGCTGGACGACTCCTTCAGCGGCGCCGCTGCCAAGACCCACAAGCCGAAATCCGAAGGCTTCTTCGAAGGGGTGAAACGCTTCTTCGACGACCTGACCAAATAAACGCGACCCGCGTTACCCAAGCCGGCACGGATGTGCCGGCTTTTTTTTGCCCGCCATCTGGCCTGGATCCCCCCTTATTGAGTGGATCCCGATGAGGGATCCTCCTCACAACTTCCACCAATTCCCCCTGTACAAATGTTATCCCGCTCACACTCCTGCTGAAACGGTTTAGCTGGCATATTGAGTCAGCTAAAGCGGTTTAGCTATCCTCAGCTCGTCAACAACAACAGAGCCCGGACGGGCGACAGAAGACAGGTGAGGACGATGACGATGTTCAAGAGCAAGTTGGCGCTGGCCGTGGCGCTGGGATTGGGAATGAGCAGCCCGCTGTGGGCGGCGGATGGCGGTATCGAAGCCAGGCTGGCGGCGCTGGAGGCGCGGGTGCAGGCAGCCGAGGCGCGCGCCACCGCTGCCGAAGCGCGGGCCGACGAGGCCCAGAGCAAGGCGAGCGAAGCCCGCGAGACGGCCGTGGTGGCCAAGGCTCAGAGCGAGAAGGTGGACAAGCAGACCGCCGGGGCCCAGGGCTTCGAGTTCCACGGCTATGCCCGCTCGGGCCTGCTGGTGAACGGCAACGGCAACGGTGGCCGCGGCGGCCCCTACATCACCCCGGCCGGCTCGGTGGGCGGCGCCGTGGGTCGCCTTGGCAACGAGGATGACACCTACATGGAGGCCAACCTGCTGAAGACCCAGACCTTCGACGATGGCAGCTGGGCCCGCTACAAGCTGATGCTGGCGGACGGGGTGGAGACCAGCAACGACTGGACCGCCAGCGATTCCAGCCTCAATACCCGCCAGGTGTTTGCCGAAATCGGCGATCTGGCGAGCTTCAGCGGTCCTTTCCAGCACTCGGTGCTCTGGGCGGGCAAGCGCTTTGACCGGGACAACTTCGACATCCACTGGCTCGACTCGGACGTGGTCTTCCTGGCCGGTACCGGCGGCGGCGTCTACGACGTGCAGCTGGCCGACAGCTGGAAGGCGAACTTCTCCCTCTACGGGCGCGACTACGGCGACATCAGCGCGAGCGGTCTCTCCGACATCGAGAGCTACATCCTCACCATGAACAACCGCGTTGGCAACTGGCAGTGGATGCTGAACGGCCTCTCCGCCAAGGACAACGAGGCGCGCATCAACGACGGCGGCGCGGGCAGCGAAGCGGCGAACAAGGGGGCCCACACCCTGGTGGCCTACCACGCCGACAGCTTCTTTGGCATCAACCCCGGTTTCTCCAAGGCGGCGGTGCTGTATGGCCACGGTCTGGGTGCCGAGCTCAAGGGGCTGGGCTCCGACAGCGAGCTGCTGCCGGATGCCGATGCGGTGCGGGTCGCCGTGTTTGGCGCCACCGATCTTGCGCCCCGCTGGCGTGTGGCCCCGGCCCTGCTGGCCGAGCACAGCCAGGATCGTTACGTGAAAGGGGACGAGTACCGCTGGGTGACCCTCAATGGCCGCCTGGCCCAGGTGCTGAGCCAGAACGTCGAGCTGGTTTACGAGGCGACCTGGCAGTACATGGACCTCGATCCCAAGGGCTACAAGGGTCGTCAGGCGGTGAGCGGCGATTTCACCAAGCTCACCTTCGCGCCGACCTTCAAGGCGCAGACCGCCGGCTTCTTCGAGCGGCCCGAGCTTCGGGTGTTCGCCACCTGGATGGACTGGTCCTCCGAGCTCGACAACTACGCCAGCTCCGATGCCATGGGCCAGAGCAACTTCACCGCCGGGGGCGAGTGGAACTTTGGCGTGCAGATGGAAACCTGGTTCTAGTTCGTTATCCCGATCACAAAAATGGCAGGCGGCCCCGGGATCTGTTGGTTAGCTAAAACGGTTTAGCTGATAATGCGGACCCAGAACCCGGGGCTGACCCCGGCAAATCCTGTGCAGCAGTGGAGTAGCAACAAGGTGACGAATCGTGTGTGGGTAATGGGGGATGCGGTAGTGGACTTGATCCCGGAAGGGGAGCAGCACTACCTCAAATGTCCGGGTGGCGCACCGGCCAACGTGGCGGTGGGCGTTGCCCGGCTCGGCGGGGAGTCGGCTTTCATTGGCCGGGTCGGCGCGGATCCCTTCGGCCGCTTCATGGGGGAGACCCTGGCCAGGGAGGGGGTCGACATTCGCCACCTGATCCAGGATCCGGCCCATCGCACCAGCACGGTGCTGGTGGATCTCGATGAAGCGGGGGAGCGCAGCTTCACCTTCATGGTGCGCCCCAGTGCCGATCAATTCCTGAGCCACGCCGATCTGCCGGTCTTCCAGGCCGGGCAGTGGCTGCTGACCTGCTCCATTGCGCTCGCCAACGAGCCGGTGCGCAGCAGTTGCCTGCAAGCCATGGCGACCATCCGTGCCGTCGGGGGGCGGGTCTGCTTCGACCCCAACCTGAGGCCAGAGGTGTGGGGCAACCCTGCCGAGATGCTGCCCGTGGTGCGCGAGGCCATGGCCCTCGCAGACGTGGTCAAGCTCTCGGTGGAGGAGCTGCAACTGCTGAGCGGTCTGGACGATCTGGCGGCGGGGCTTGCCACTCTTTCAGGCCCGGCACTGGTGCTGGTGACCCGGGGGGCGGGGGGCGTGGTGGCCCGTCTGGGTGGCGAGTTGCTGGAGTGGGTGGGGCCCAAAGTGACGCCACTCGATACTACGGGGGCGGGGGACGCCTTCGTCGCCGGGCTGCTGGCGGCCTTGGCCGCACGGACCTCGCTGCCGACGCTGGCCGAGCTGCCCGCCATTCTGGCTCAGGCCCACGGCTGCGGGGCGCTCGCCACCACCGCCAAGGGGGCGATGACGGCACTGCCCACCCGCACCCGGCTGGATGAATTTTTGCGATCAGGCGCAGACGGCTGTTGATCCGCGGCTAGAAGCCCGGCTCGACAGCCCCTACTCTCATGTGACAAGGGCCCGCCAGCGTGGCGGGTCATAAGAGGAAGAATATGAATATCAGTGCGATAGCCCAGGATCTGGTGCCCCTGCTCGGGGGCAGGGAGAACATCGTCAGCGCCGCCCACTGCGCCACCCGGCTGCGGCTGGTGCTGGCGGACGACAGCAAGGTGAACAAGGCCGCCATCGACAAGCTGGAGGGGGTCAAGGGGTGCTTCAGCAACGCCGGCCAGATCCAGGTCATTTTCGGCACCGGCCTGGTCAACAAGGTCTATGCGGAGTTCGTCACCCTGACCGGGACCGGCACCGCCAGCAAGGCGGAGCTGACCGACATGGCGACGGCCAAGCTCAACGTGGCCCAGCGTCTGGCGCGGACCCTCTCCAACATCTTCGTGCCCATCATTCCGGCCATCGTCGCCTCCGGTCTGCTGATGGGGCTGCTCGGCATGGTGCGCACCTACGGCTGGGTCAACGCCGACAGCGCCCTGTTCGTCATGCTCGACATGTTCAGCTCGGCAGCCTTCATCATCCTGCCGATCCTCATCGGTTTTACGGCGGCGCGCGAATTCGGCGGAAACCCCTATCTGGGGGCGACGCTCGGCGGCATTCTCACCCACCCGGCCCTGACCAACGCCTGGGGCGTGGCCGGGGGCTTTAAGACCATGGACTTCTTCGGCCTGGATGTCGCCATGATCGGCTACCAGGGCACCGTCTTCCCGGTGCTCCTGGCGGTCTGGTTCATGTCCCACCTGGAGAAGCAGCTGCGCAAGCGCATCCCTGACGCCCTGGATCTCATCCTCACCCCGTTTTTGACCGTCATCATCACCGGCTTCGTGGCGCTGCTCTTCATCGGCCCCGCCGGTCGGGTGCTGGGGGATGGCATCTCGTTCGGTCTGAGCGCCCTCTATGAGCAGGCAGGCTGGCTGGCGGGTCTGGTGTTTGGCGGCACCTATTCGCTCATCGTCATCACCGGCATCCACCACAGCTTCCACGCCATCGAGGCGGGGCTGCTGGCCAACCCTGCCATCGGCGTCAACTTCCTGCTGCCCATCTGGGCCATGGCCAACGTGGCCCAGGGTGGGGCTTGCCTCGCGGTCTACTTCAAGACCCGCGATGTGAAGATCAAGGCCATCACGGTGCCGGCGGCCATGTCCTGCCTGCTCGGCATCACCGAGGCGGCGATCTTCGGGGTCAACCTGCGCTACATCAAGCCCTTCCTGGCCGGTCTGTTCGGCGGGGCCTGCGGCGGCGCCTACGTGGTGGCGGCCAAGGTCGGCATGACGGCGGTGGGCCTGACCGGGATCCCGGGCATGGCCATCGTCCAGCCCATGAGCCTCATCCACTACGTCATCGGTCTGGTGATCGCCTTTGGCGCCGCTTTCGCCGCCTCCTACCTGCTCAAGTACAAGGTGGAGTGATGAAGGAAAGCCATCTCCTGAACCAGGTTGTCCGGTCCCTGCTGGCCGGACAGCTCAAGGCGGCGGCCGATCCCCATCGGCCCCGCTGGCATCTGGCAGCCCCGGTGGGGCTGCTCAACGATCCCAACGGCTTCATCGAGTACGACGGGTGCTACCATCTTTTCTACCAGTGGAACCCGCTCGGTTGCGAGCACCGCAACAAGGGCTGGGGGCATGTCACCTCCACCGATCTGCTGCACTGGCAGCACGAGCCGGTGGCGCTGCTGCCCACCGAGGCCTATGAGAGTCACGGCTGCTATTCGGGCTCGGCGGTGAGCGACGAGCAGGGGCGTCTGACCCTCATCTATACCGGCAACGTCAAATACCCGGACGGCAGCCGCACCGCCTACCAGTGTCTGGCCCGTGCCGACGGTGAGGGCGGCTTCGAGAAGCTGGGACCCGTGCTGGACCTGCCCGCAGGCTTCAGCGGCCATGTGCGCGACCCCAAGGTGTGGCACGACGGTCGGCAGTGGTTGATGGTGCTGGGGGCTCGTACCCTGGACGATCGGGGTGAGGTGCTGCTCTATCGCGGTGACACCCTGGATGCCTGGACGCTGGTGGGCCCCATCGCCGGCAGCGGGCGCGGCGGTCTCGGGGAGTTTGGCTACATGTGGGAGTGTCCGGACCTCTTCCCCCTGGGAGATCGCCATGTGCTGATCAGCTGCCCGCAAGGGATTGCCCCGCAGGGAGAGGATTATCGCAACCTCTACCAGTGTGGCTGGCTGGCGGGTGACTTCGACGGGACGCACTTCGCCCACGGGGCTTTCCACGAGCTGGACAGGGGATTCGAGTTCTATGCCCCCCAGACTACCCAGGACAGTCAGGGGCGGCGCCTGCTGTTCGGCTGGCTGGGCTTGCCGGAGGAGAACGAGATGAGCCAGCCCACTCTCGAGCACGGCTGGATCCACCAGATGAGCTGCCCGCGGGAGCTGTTCTGGCAGGATGAGTGGCTCTGCCAGCGGCCGGTGGCAGAGTTGGGCGCCCTGAAAGGGGAGCAGACCCGCTTCGAGGGGGCACCGGACGAGCTGCCTGCCCTGGCCATCGACTCGGCCTGGCTCGATGTGGCGCTGTGCGGTGAAGGGCGCCTCGGGTTCGGGGCCGTGGTCGAGCTGGTGTGGCGGCCGGGGCGTCTTGTCCTGCGGCGCCAGAACTGGCAGAGCGGGGAGTGGGAGGAGCGAAGCGCCCCCTGGCTTGGGGGCAAGATCACCGTCTTGTGTGACCGCTCCAGCCTGGAGTGCTTCGTCGATGGCGGGCGCCAGAGCTTGTCGACCCGTTACTTCCCCGGCGAAAACCCAGTACTTTCCGCACGTTACGGTGGTGATGACAGCAAAATTTGCCTCGATCACTGGCCGCTGGCGACCTGCCTAGTACAATAGCCCGGTGTCAGTGTGCCGGGAGGTCAGGTGGAGAAGAAGAAACGGATCACGATTGCCCAGATAGCCACGCTTGCGGGGGTCTCCAAGGCCACCGCCAGCCTGGTGCTCAACGGCAAGAGTGCGGAATACCGCATCGCCGACGATACCCGCAAGCGGATCCAGGCGGTGGCGGACGAGTGCCACTATCAGCCGAGCATCCATGCCCGCTCCCTGCGGGAGGTGCGCAGCTACACCTGGGGGCTGGTGATCCCTGACCTCACCAACTTCGGCTTCGCCAGCATCGCCCGTGCCCTGGAGGCCCGCTGTCGGGAGGCGGGGATCCAGCTGCTCATCGCCTGCTCCGAGGATGACCCCACCCTGGAGCAGCGGGTGGTGGACAACCTCATCAGCCGTCAGGTGGATGGCCTCATCGTCGCCTCCAGCGGCCACAGTGACGACATCTATGCCCGCATCCACGACCGCTTGCCGGTGGTGCAGCTCGACCGCCACATCGGTGAGTCGCGCCTGCCCATGGTGATCTCGGACGCCTGCAAGGCTACCGCCGAGCTGGTGCAGGATATGGCCGAGGATTGCGGGGAGGAGATCTATTACTTCGGCGGTCTGCTGGATCTCTCCCCCAGCCGCCACCGGCTGGCGGGTTACGAGCTCGGATTGCACCGGGCCGGGCTGGAGGCCACTTCAGACCGGGTCCGCCACCGTGACTACCAGCCGAGCTCGGGCTATCAGCTGATGTCTGAGCTGGTGGACGAACTCGGGGCGCCGCCGAAGGGGCTTTTTACCGCCTCTTTCACCCTGCTGGAGGGGGTGCTGCGCTACCTCAACGAGGCGGAACTGATGGAGACCGGCATGCGCCTGTGTACGTTCGACGATCACGATCTGCTCGACTGCATCCCCATGCGCATCGATTCCGTGGCCCAGGATTGCCCGGCCCTGGCCCGTGCCGCCTTCGAGATGATGCAGCAACTCATCGCGGGCAATCCCCCAGCCCAGACCGCCCAGGTCATTAACCCCAGGGTGCGCTGGCGCAGCCGCCGTTAGGCACACGGCTTCCCTTTCCTGTGAAAAAGCCCCGCCGGATCCGGCGGGGCTTTTTGTGCTGCGTCTGGTATGAGGGCGTCAATCGGTAATGCTGGCCCGCCAGAAGATCTGCTTGATGTGAGGGTGCTCCCCGAGCGTGTTCATCAGGGCATCGAGCTTGGTGCCATCGATGGCGGTGGCGAGCAGCGCCGCCGAGATCTCGAGATCCTGATCGCCGAAGGGGGTGATGTCGAGCTCGCTCAGGGGGTAGTGGGCCTGTTCCAGCATCTGCTCGAGCCAGGGCAGTACCTCCTTCTGGTGAGCGCGGCCGATGAGAGCGGTCACGTGATAGGTCACTTCGGTGTCCATGCTGTCCACCGGGTCACGGTTTATCTGGTTGACCAGGGGGCGCAGCAGGGTGTTGGCGGCCAGCACGAAGAGGGCGCCGAGGATGGCCTCCAGGGCGAACCCGGCGCCGCAGGCGGCCCCGACCGCGGCCACGCCCCACAGGGTGGCCGCTGTGTTGATGCCCCGGATGTTGCCGGATTCCCGCATGATGACGCCGGCGCCGAGAAAACCGATGCCGGAGACGATGTAGGCCACCACGTGGACGACCCCGTAACAGCCGCCATGCAGGTCATAGATGCGCTGGGCCAGGTTGACGAACAGGGCCGCCCCCACGGCGACCAGCACGTTGGTGCGAAGGCCGGCGGTGCGCTGGCGGTACTGGCGCTCCAGGCCGACCAGGCTGCCCAGCACGAAGGCGAGCAGCAGGCTGGCCAGGGTGTCGAGCAGGGCGAGAAAATCGAGTTGTTGCCACATTCTCATGAAGGGTCTCCTTCTGGGGATGCCGACCAGCCTGCTCCCCCGTGTTGCGTGAGAGACGGGGGGCAAGGTCGACATCGTGGTGAATGCAAGGGCGCGACCCGCCTCCTGACGGAGCGGGATGGCGCAGAACAGGGTACAGGCCCTTCACGGTTGCCCGGGAAGGACCCGCCTCATTCGAGGGTCAATGCCTGGTGGCGTCGTCCCCGGCGCGGGGGCGCAGTTCCCAGCGTACCGGGTGGACAGCCCCGACCTGGTGGATGAACTGCACCAGATAGCGGCGCTGGGGCGGCGTGCAGTAGAGGCTCAGCACCAGCACGCGGCCTTCACCGCGCCCGGGCTTCATGGACTGCAGAGGACTGAGTCCGGCCGGTTGCAGGGTGTGGCTCACCGCCGCCAGCACCTGCTCCATGTCGGCTCTGTCTTCGCAGCGGATGTGCAGCCGATAGAGGTGCTGACGCCGTCTGCCACGTTGCCAGAGTGGTCGCAGGCCCCGTCCCAGTCTGCTCAGCAGGGAAGGGGATTTGTCAGCGACAGAGTTGTTTGAAATCAAGCGCATAGCAGCCTCCTTTTGGGAAGCAGAAACTATGCAGGCAAGGTGTCGGGGGATGAGTCCGCGTCACCTGACGTCAAGTGTGAAAAGCGGGGAAAAGAGGGATCCACTTCTCGCAGGGTGGCGAGTCGCGGCAGAGAATAACCTGCGGCTAGCTCGCGACCAGGGTGCCGACGACGAGGGGCGGCGTGCGTCCGTCACTTGATGAGTTGCCCACCGATGGTCTCCGCTAGTGATAAAGAGGCGACATGGTAGCCGATACGGCGGCCTGGGTAAACCCCGAGCCCTTGATAGCAACATATTGAAACATAATAAAAAAGAGATGAAAGCGCCGACGAAGGGAGCCCTCTTCCCTTCACCGGCGGGCCCTTGGGGGGTTACCGGGTCTTGTCGATGCCCAGGTATTTGAGCATCAGTTTTTCATAGATGGGTTCGGTGTCGCCCACCTGCATCTTGTGCAGGAAATACTTCTCGAACGCTATCTTGGCCAGGTGGACCCACTTCCCTTTCTTGAACCAGGCGACGTTGCGCGGCGGGATCTGCGGCATGGCCACGAAGGCGGCCCCTGTGTCCCCCATGTCCGCCAGACAGATGGCATTCCACACCGCCCGGGTGACCGGGGGCTGGCCGTCCAGCTCCGCCTTGATGTTGTGGCTTAAGGTGCGCACCATGGCCTCAATCATGTAGCCGGTCTTGGGCACCCCGGTCGGTACCGGCGTCTTGTGCTGGGGCGGGATGGCGATGCAGACCCCGGCGGCGTAAATCTGCGGGAAGACAGGGTTGCGCTGGTGTTCGTCGACGATGACGAACCCGCGGGGATTGACCAGCCCCTCGAGGCCCCGCAGGGGGCTGATGCCGGCGAAGGCGGGCAGCATCATGGCATGCTTGTAGGGGAGGTTGTGGGTGCGCTTGACGTTGCCATCTTCATCCAGCTCCTCCACCGTCATCACCCCATCCCTGGCCGTCACGGTGCGGGCATTGCAGATCCATTGCATGTCGCGCATGCGCAGCTCGCTCTCCAGCATGCCCTTGGAATCCCCCACGCCGTTGAGGCCGAGGTGACCGATGTAGGGTTCGCTGGTGACGAAGGTCATGGGCACGTCCTTTCTCACCTTCTTGTCGCGCAGGTGGCGATCGAGGATGAAGGCGTATTCGTAGGCCGGGCCGAAGCAGGAGGCGCCGGGCATGGCACCGACGATCACCGGACCCGGTTCGTCGAGCAGCCCGTCGACACTGTGCAGGCACTCCTCTGCGTGGGAGAGGGTGCAGACGCTGGCGGTGCCTCCCGCCGTCGGGCCTGCTCCCTGCACCTCTTCAAAGGCGAGTGCGGGGCCGGTGCAGAGCACCAGAAAGTCGTAGTGCAGGTGCTGGCCATCGGAGAGGCGGATCTGCTGTTCGAGGGGTTGCAACCCGGTCAGGGCGGCGTGGATGAAGCGGATCCCCTTCTTCTTCACATGAGGCTCTATGGGGAGGGAGATATCCTTGCGCTCTCGTCACCGGACCGCAATCCACGGGTTCGAAGGGTTGAATTCAAAGTCGGGTTTGTCGTTCACCAGGATGACGTCGTGCTGCTTGCCGAGTTCGGCCTTGAGCTCGTAGGCGGCCGACATGCCCCCCAACCCTGCCCCGATGATGATGATGGTTGCCATAATGATCCTCCGCTCTATTACACGGCTCCTGTGAGCCAATATGTCCGCCTGCCTATTTGAGCCCCATTCGCCTGAGCACGGCGGCGGCGGGACAGACCCCGGTGAACGCGCTCTGGATCAGGTTGACCCCGACAAAGACGCTCAACCAGACAAAACCCGGGTGGACCCAGGCCGTGAGCAGCAGCGACAGCAGCAACATGCCACCCGCGACCACTCTGACTCCGTTATCGACGGTCATTTCTCGTCTCCTTTTGTTTAGTGATTGCTAATTTAGAGTTGTTTTATACAATAGAACAAATATCAGCAATTGCTAATTTAATCTTATGAGCCACTTCGACGAGATGAACCGACATGCGACAGCCGCCGCCGGCCTGCTCAAGGCGCTGGCTCATCCCGAACGCCTGATGGTGCTCTGCCAGCTGGTGGAAGGGGAGAAGGGGGTCGGGGAGCTGCTGGCCCACAGCCAGCTCGGGCAGTCGGCCTTCTCCCAGCAACTGTCGGTATTGAAGCGCCAGGGCCTTATCCGCTCGCGCAAAGTCTCCCAGCAGATCTACTACTCCCTGGTGAGCGAGGCGGCGGCCGATG
Organism: Aeromonas sp. R5-1; assembly: GCF_040908265.1. Taxonomy (NCBI): domain Bacteria; kingdom Pseudomonadati; phylum Pseudomonadota; class Gammaproteobacteria; order Aeromonadales; family Aeromonadaceae; genus Aeromonas; species Aeromonas sp. R5-1. The sequence goes on along the minus strand of NZ_JBFODJ010000047.1, from coordinate 25,638 downwards.
TGCTGGCGGCGCTGCAAACCCATTTTTGTCACTCAGATGAGGAAATTCGATGATGGAAAGCCAATGGCTGCTCTCGTTGGGGGGCGGCATGCTGTCGGGGCTCTCGGCCCTGATCCTGATGTTGTTCAACGGCCGGGTGGCCGGGATCAGCGGCATTCTGGCCGATGCAATGCAGTACAAGACGCCCTGGCGGGTGCTGTTTCTGCTGGGATTGGGACTGGGGGCCTGGCTGGCGCTGACCCTGGGTTGGGCCACCATGCCCGCCTTTGATGCCTTGCCCGGCTGGCCCGTGGTGCTGCTGGCCGGCCTGCTGGTGGGCATCGGCACCCGTCTTGGCAATGGCTGCACCAGCGGTCACGGCATCTGCGGCATGGGGAGGCTGTCGACGCGCTCCGTGGTGGCGACGCTCACCTTTATGGGGATGGGCGTGGCGACCGTGTTCTTTACTCACCACATGTTTTGACGGGTTGATTGCCATGAAATTGCTGACAAGTGTGTTTGCGGGTCTGTTGTTCGGGCTGGGAATGGCCCTCTCCGGGATGATGGATCCGGCGCGGGTCACCGGGTTTCTCGATCTGGCCGGTGCCTGGGATCCCAGCCTGGCCTTCGTGATGGGAGGGGCCCTGGCTGTCTTCATGCCGGGCTACTTCCTGCTGGTGAAACCCCGTCGTCTGAGCCTGCTGGGGGAGCCCATGGCCCGGGTTCCCGCTCCCGTGCTGGATCGCCGCCTGATTGGCGGGGCCGCACTGTTCGGGATCGGTTGGGGCCTGGTCGGTATCTGTCCAGGGCCTGCCTTGAGTCTCATTTCCAGCGGACAGCCCATGATATTGTTGTTCATCGGGGCCATGGCGGCCGGGATCCTGCTGGTGGACAAGGTCTGGAACAGGGTGCTGGAGAAGGCTCGCCAGCACCGTATTGCCTGAGTTTTCAAGGTGCCCATGAGCCAGGGAAGGAGAATCATGATGAACACAATCCGGTTGCTGGTGACCACCCTGCTGGTCATGACATCCACCCTGGTGGCGGCCGAGGAGGCCAAGGGGTCGCTGACGCTGACCCCGCAGCGCGTCACCGACTGGCTCACCCTGAGCGGTACCGTGAGCGCCATTCATCAGGGGACGGTCGCGGCCCAGACCAGTGGCCGGGTCTCCCGCATGCTGGTGGATGTGAACGACGAGGTACAGGCCGGGCAGCCCCTGCTCGAGATAAGCGGCAAGGAGCAGTCTGCCGCCGTGACCGGCGCCGAGGCGCGGGTGGCCAGGGCCCAGGCCCAGCAGGTGGAGGCCGAGCGCCAGCTCACCCGTTATCAGGCCCTCATCGCCAAGGGGGTGATCACCCGGGCCCAGCTCGACAACGCCCAGGCAACGGATCGGGCCGCCCGCGCCGAGGTCAATGCCGCCGAGGCCGCCCTCATCCAGGCCCGGGAAGCCTACGGCTATACCCGTATCCTCGCCCCCTACGCCGGGGTGGTGACCAGGCGGCTGGTGGAGCTGGGGGAGACGGTGGCCCCCGGTACGCCGCTGCTATCCGGTTTCTCCCTTGGCGAGCTGAGGGTGGAGCTGGAGCTGCCCCAGTCCGCGCTGGCTCTCGCCGGCCAGCCGTCGGATGTGCAGGTGCTGCTGCCCGGTGGCAAGGCCGTGACTCCCGTCAAGCTGACCCGCTTCAACTACGCCGACAGCCAGAGCCACAGTTTCCGGCTGCGCCTCGATCTGCCGCCGAACACGGCAGGGGTGCTGCCCGGCATGTGGCTCAAGGTGCAGCTCAAACAGGGTGAGCGTCAGGTGTTGCAAGTGCCGGAGCCCGCCCTGCTGCGGCAGGGGGAGTTCAACGGCGTCTACCTCAAAGAGGGGGAGGGCTGGGCCCTGACCCCGGTGCGGGTCGGCCACTGCGAGGCTGGGCTGTGCGAGGTCCTGGCGGGTCTCAAGGGCGGTGACACCCTGGCCCCCGATGCCTGGACCCGTCAACAGGAGGTGCCCCATGAGTAGCGAGCTGAACGGCAGCCATGGCCGCCTGGGGCCGGCGGGTCGGCTGGCGGCCCTGTTTCAGGGCTCGGCCATCACCCCGCTGCTGGCGCTGGTGGGGCTGTTGCTCGGCCTCTTTGCCGTGCTGGTGACCCCCAAGGAGGAGGAGCCCCAGATCGATGTCACCTTCGCCGACGTCTACATTCCCTTCCCGGGTGCCAGCCCGACAGAGGTGGAATCCCTCGTCACCACCCCTGCCGAGCAGGTGGTCTCCCAGATAGAGGGGATAGATACCCTCTACTCCTTCTCCCAACCCGATGGTGCCCTGCTGGTGGTGGTGTTCAAGGTAGGCGTGAGCCGGGAGCAGGCCATCGTGGATCTCAACAACCAGCTCGACTCCAACCGCGACTGGTTGCCACAGGGGATCGGAGTCGGTCAGCCACTGGTAAAACCCCGGGGGATCGATGATGTGCCCATCGTCAGTCTGACCCTCTGGAGCAAGCAGCTGGGGGCCCCCGATCTGACCCGGGTCGCCCACGAGCTGGAGACCGAACTCAAGCGCATTCCCGGTACCCGGGACATCTACAGCCTGGGGGGACAGCGCGCCGTGCTGCGGGTGATGCCGGACCCGGCGGCCCTCAGCGCCCATGGCATCAGCTGGGGCGAACTGAGCCAGCGTCTCTCTGCCGCCAACCGGGTAGGCAGCGAACAGGCCGTGGTGCAGGATAACCGGGAGATCAAGGTGCAGGTGGGGCAGTTCCTGCAAAGCGAGCAGGAGGCTCGAGAACTGGTGGTGGGGCTGCACGACGGCAAGCCGGTCTATCTGGGGGATGTGGCCAGGGTCTCGCTGGGTCAGGAGACCCCGGTGCAGCGCAGCTGGATGGGGCAGGGGGATCGCAGTTATCCGGCGGTGACCCTGGCCATCGGCAAGCAGCCCGGCCAGAACGCGGTCGAGGTGGCCAAGCGGGTGGAAGAACGGGTCGAGAGCCTCAAGAATCGACTCATCCCGGCTGGCGTCGAGGTGACGGTGACCCGTGACTACGGCGTCACCGCCGAGACCAAATCCAACACCCTCATCGGCAAGCTCATTTTTGCCACCACGGCGGTGGTGCTGCTGGTGCTGGTGAGCATGGGTTGGCGCGAGGCGCTGGTGGTGGGGGTCGCCATCGTCATCACCCTGGCGCTGACCCTCTTTGCCAGCTGGGCGTGGGGCTTTACCCTCAACCGGGTGTCCCTCTTTGCCCTTATCTTCTCCATCGGCATCCTGGTGGATGACGCCATCGTCGTGGTGGAGAACATCCACCGTCATCGCGGTTTGGGCAAGGGGTCCCTCAAGGATCTCATTCCGGGCGCGGTGGACGAGGTGGGGGGGCCGACCATACTGGCGACCCTGACCGTCATCGCGGCCCTGCTGCCCATGGCCTTCGTCAGCGGCCTGATGGGCCCCTACATGAGCCCCATTCCCATCAATGCCAGCATGGGGATGCTCATCTCCCTGCTGGTGGCCTTTATCTTCTCCCCCTGGCTGGCCAATCACCTGCTCAAGCGCGAGGGGCATGTCGCCCACGGGGAGGCCAAGGCCGGGCTCTTTCACCGGCTGATGACTCCTTTCCTGATCGGTGATGGCGCCAAGCGCGCCAGACACAAGCTCTGGCTGGTCATTCTGCTGCTGGTGGCGGGGGCGGCCGCCATGCCCATGGTGCAGTGGGTGGTGCTCAAGATGCTCCCCTTTGACAACAAGTCGGAATTCCAGCTGGTGCTCGACATGCCGGAGGGGGCGACCCTGGAGCAGACCGAGCGCACCCTGCTGGCGGTGGGTCGGGAGCTCGCCAGGGTGCCCGAGGTGAAGGATTACCAGATCTACGCCGGCACCGCCGCCCCCATCAACTTCAACGGGCTGGTGCGCCACTACTTCATCCGCAGTGGCGCCAACGTGGGGGACATCCAGGTCAATCTGGTGGACAAGCATGAACGGGATCGCAGCAGTCACGAGATTGCCCGGTCGGTGCGTGCGCCCTTGCAGGCCATCGCCAGCGCGGCAGGGGGCAATCTCAAGGTGGTGGAGGTGCCCCCGGGACCGCCTGTCTGGTCGCCCATTGTCGCGGAAGTGTATGGTCCGACGCAGGCCGCCCGTGAAGCCGCTGCCCGCGCCGTACAGGCCCGCTTCGTGGCCACGGCGGATCTGGTGGACGTGGACATCTATCTGACCGACCCTCAGCCCAAGTGGCGGCTGGTGGTGGATCGCGCCCAGGCGGCCCTGCTCGGGGTCGATCTCGGGGATCTGGTGGCGACCCTCAATGGCGGGGTGGGCTATCAGGATGCGAGCTGGCTGCAGGGGCAAGGCGCCAAGTATCCGGTGCCGATCCGCATCGAGCTCGCCCCCGGTGACAAGCGGGATCTGACCGGCATCCTGGCTCTCAAGGTGCGCAGCCAGAGCGGCCAGCTGGTGCGGGTCTCCGAGCTGGTGAGCCGTCGTGACGAGGTGGCCCCCAGCTACCTCATGCACAAGAACATGCAGCCCATGGTGATGGTGGTGGCTGACATGGGCGGCCATACCGACAGCCCGCTCTACGGCATGTTTGCCGCCGGTGCCGACATCTCGCTGCCACAGTATTACGTACATCAGCCCGACAAGCTGGGGGAGGTGGCGCTGTTGTGGGACGGGGAGTGGAAGATAACCTACGAGACCTTCCGCGACATGGGGCTGGCCTATGGGGTGGGGATGATCCTCATCTACCTGCTGGTGGTGGCCCAGTTCCGCTCCTATCTGGTGCCGCTCATCATCATGGCCCCTATTCCGCTCACCCTCATCGGGGTGATGCCGGGCCACGCCCTGCTGGGGGCCCAGTTTACCGCCACCTCGATGATCGGGATGATCGCACTGGCCGGGATCATCGTGCGCAACAGCATCCTGCTGGTGGACTTTATTGAGCAGCAGCGGGCGAGTGGCGTGGTGTTCGAACAGGCAGTGATCGAGGCGGCGCAGGTGCGGGCCAAACCCATCATGCTGACGGCGCTGGCGGCCATGATAGGGGCGCTTTTCATCCTAGATGACCCCATCTTCAATGGCCTCGCCATCAGCCTTATCTTCGGGATCCTGGTTTCCACCCTGCTCACCCTGATGGTGATCCCGCTGCTCTACTACAGCCTGCTTGTTCGCCGAAGTCAGAGGTAAACACAGGGGGCACGTGCCCCCTGTTTTCTGGCATCACACCGCCTCGCGGGCATCGCAGGTTTTCATCAGGGGGAAATAACGGCGATCCGCCTGGCTCATGTGACCCACGACCAGCTCCTGGATGATGAAATTGAGCAGGGCGTCGTTGCCAAGGGTGCCCGCCTGTGCGGCCGCCATCAGCTGACCGGCTTTTTTCAGCAGATGCTGGTGCTCCTGGCGATGGGCCGCCAGCTCCTCATAGCCATATTGCGCGAGGACCTGCTCTTCGAGGAGGAAGTGCTGGCGCGCCATCTCGAATATCTGCGCCATGTCTGCCAGCAAGGCATCCGGATGGATGCCGGGATCCTGCATGTGCTCGAGCAAGCGGTTGGCCAGCAGGTAGAGCTGGCGGTGGTCCGCATCGATGCGGGGGTGGCCGCATGCGTGGGCGGGCTGCCATTGCAGGGTGCCGGGGAGGGGCTCCTGCCCGGAGGAAAACAGGCAGACCCTGCCCCGGCCATGGTGCTTGGCCTGATACATGGCCTGATCGGCGTGGTGCATCAGGGTCTTGGGGTCGGTGCCGTGATCCGGATAGAGGGCGACCCCTATGCTGCCGGAGATGCGCAGCGCCTGCTGTTCAAGCTGGAAGGGGTGATGCAGGCAGTGGTGCAGCTTGTCGGCGACCGCGAGGGCCGAGGCATCCGTATCGGGCAGCATGATCACGAATTCGTCCCCCCCAAGGCGTGCCACCAGATCTTCTTCCCTGACGCACTCCCCCATGCGCTCGGCCACCAGCTTGAGCAGCAGGTCGCCGGTTTCGTGGCCGAAGGTGTCATTGATGGGTTTGAAGTGGTCGAGATCGATGAAGACCAGGGCCAGGGGCTGCTGGGGAGCCTGCTCCAGGGTCTCCTTGAGCCGCTGTTGCAGCAGGCGGCGGTTGGCCAGGCCGGTGAGGGGGTCATAGAAGGCGAGGCGGCGCATCATCTCCTCCCGGGCCGAACGTTCGGTGACATCCCGGGTCACCCCCAAAATGGCGTCCGGTCTTGTGCTGGTGCTGCCGTGCAAGGTGGTGACCGTCTCGATGGTCACCAGATGACCCTGCTTGTGGCGCAGCTGGGAGTGGATAACGCACCGGGTCTGCCCATGATCCCCCCGTTGCCAGGCCTCGAGGGAGGCGGTGATGCCGTCGCGAAGCTGTTTCCAGGACTCATCGGGGAGCAGCTGGCGCAGGGAGAGGGCAAAGAGTTCGGCGGGTTCATAGCCGCTCAGGGACGCGATGGCGGGGCTGATGTAACGAAAACGCAGGCTGTCGGTGTCCATGGTCCAGATCACGTCGCCGCTGTTCTCCGCCACGAAGCGGTAGTGTTGCTCGCGCTGGGCCAGTTCCCGGGTGAGCCGCTGTCGGTCACTGGCCTCTTCCCGCAGACGCAGATAGAGGTGCAGGAAGACGCCGAGCAGGGCCAGCAGGGAGAAGGAGATCAGCATGGCGATGGCCACGCTCCTGTCGAGCAGTTGGCGCTGCTGGCGAAGGCTCGCCTGGGTACTGTTGTAGAGGAAGGGGGTGAGGTTGGGCACCGCCTTGATCATCCCGGCCTCCTGGTAGGTGCGGGCGATCTGCTGCCAGCGATCCTGCTGCATGTAGCCGGGCTCGATGATGTCGGGCTGCATCAGGGCCCGGGTTTCACGGGCCTCGAAGGCGAGCGCCTCGCGCCCGGCCCCGCTGGGGTAGTGCTCCAGGATCAGGTTGATCATCTCTTCGGGATGATCCATGGCATAGCGCCACCCCTTGAGGCTGGCCTGCAAGAAGCGCTGGACCCGCTCCTGCTGGTTGATGACCTCACTCTCCGAGGTGAAGAGGTTGTCTCCGTAGAAGTCGTACCCGATGTCGCGGGGGCTGAACACCCGGTAGGGAATGCCCTGTTGCTGCAGGGTGAAGGGCTCGGTTGTGCTGTAGGCGCTGATGGCGTCCGCCTGGCCCCTCAGCAGTGCCTGTACCCCCCGCTCGTAGGGCAGGGTCTCCCACTGCCGGCTGCGAGTGTAGCGATGCAGGTAGGTGAGCAGCTCGTTGGAGCCGGGTTCGAGCATCAGCCGCTTGTTGGCCAGATCGCCCGGAGTCTGGATATCCGGCCGCTCCAGGGTGATGAGCATCAGGGGGGAGTGCTGCAACATGGCGGCGAGCACCACCACAGGGCGACCTGCTGCCCGGGCCAGCAGCAGATCGCTGCCGCGGATGCCGAACTGGGCGCGACCCGTGGTGACTTCATTGATGACGTCGGTGCCCGGCCCCGCCTCCCGCAGGGTGACCTGCAGACCGGCCTCCCGGTAGAACCCCTTGGCGATGGCGGCGTAGTAACCGGCAAACTGGAACTGGTGCTGCCAGGGAAGTTGCAGGATGACGCGCTCATCCGCCCTGAGGGGAGCCGTGGTCAGGGTGGCAATCATCACCCAGAAGGGCAGAAGCCAGCGTACAGGCTGGCGAGATGCATCGGACTCCGTCATACCGCTGTTCTCTCGGGAGGTGCTCTTCTGGCTAGAGTCAAACAATTTCCTGTTATTCGCAAGGGGAGCAAGCCCCAATAAGATGGGGCGCGGGAGGCATTAAAAGTCATTTTTGTGTCATTCATCACGTCAATGGGCGTCACGGCTCATTTTGAAACCTTGTTGACTCGTCACCGGCCCGGTAAAAAGGGCATTAGGTGTCATTCCAGGAGGGATGGCTGCCGCCTCTCTTCTCACCTGTTAATGATAAACTGCGTGTTTTCGGCAATTCCCTCTTATCTTCTCCTGTCGTATCAGAAGTTGATGCTCTTGTCCGTATCGGGTGTCGACCTGTGGCGGTCGGGGGACGCCTTCCTCCGTTCAGGGTGGTATGGTAGTCATCCGTTTCCTGTTTCCCGAGAAGGTCCTGTCATGTCTTCCTTGCGCCTGCTACTCTCCGACTCCCACGATCCCCTGTTCAACCTCGCGGTGGAGGAGTGCATCTTTCGCCAGATGGACCCGGCCCAGCGGGTGCTGTTCCTGTGGCGCAACGACAATACGGTGGTGATAGGCCGGCCCCAGAACCCCTGGAAGGAGTGCAACACCCGCCGCATGGAAGAGGACGGGGTGACCCTGGCCCGGCGCAGCAGCGGGGGCGGCGCCGTGTTCCACGACCTTGGCAACAGCTGTTTCACTTTCATGGCGGGCAAGCCCGGCTATGACAAGAGCGTCTCCACCACCATCGTCATTGATGCCCTCGCCAGGCTCGGTGTGAGTGCTTTTGCCTCCGGGCGCAACGACCTGCTGGTGGCGACCCCGGACGGGGATCGCAAGGTGTCGGGTTCGGCCTACCGGGAGACCCATGATCGCGGTTTTCACCACGGTACCCTGCTGCTGGACGCTGACCTCGGCCGCCTCGCCCACTACCTCAATCCCGACCCCAAGAAGCTGGCGGCCAAGGGTATCAGCTCGGTGAGAAGCCGGGTGGCGAACCTTGGCGAGCTGTTGCCTGGCCTGGGTCATGAGCAGGTGGTGCAGGCCCTGTGCGACGCCTTCTTTGCCCATTACGGTGAGGTGGTGCCGCCCGAGCATATCTCCCCCGAGCGGATGCCCGACCTGCCCGGCTTTGCCGAGACTTTTGTCCGCCAACGCAGCTGGGAGTGGAACTTCGGCCATGCTCCCGCCTTCAGCCACCTGCTGGAGGAGCGCTTCCCCTGGGGCGGGGTCGATCTTCATTTCGACGTGGAGAAGGGGGTGATAGGACGGGCACAGATCTTCAGTGACACCCTGGACCCTGCGCCCCTGGATGACCTGGCCGCACGCTTGCCCGGGGTGGCCTATCGTCCCGACGCCATCGACGCGTTGCTGCGTCAGTGGCGGGCGACGTTTTCGGCCAACCCCGAGCTGGAAGGATTCTCGGCATGGCTGCTGACCGCCCTGCGCTGACCTTGCCCATGACCAGGATCATAAAATGAACAGGGGAAAAGAGGGGAGAGGGGGCGCTGCGCCCGTCAGGGCGCCAACATGACAAAAAGTAGGGCAGACCATTAGTTATTGTCTCTGTTGATAGAGGTGTCACTGGAGTATAAAAACCGCACCTTAGCAGTATCAATGGTATAAAAATGAATCACCTGGTCTATCTGAAAGATGAGGGCGTCAACGCCGTCTCCCCCGAATTCGCCCGCCGTTTTGCCACCGTCAAAGCCCACTTTTTCTCACGCAACCCCGACCTCTGGCCGGTCTTTCGCGAGCCCGGCTTTGCCACCCTCAACGAGTTTCGCGCCCGTGGACTGGCGCCGGCTGCGCGGCTCAATGCCTGGCCCGATGGCCGCGCCCGTCTGGCGGATCTCTGCGAAACCATGCCGGTGCCGGCCACCATGCGCACGCCGGGGGAGCCCATGGCGGAGCTGCTGTTTGCCGGCGCCCTGTCAAAGGATTGGGAGAACCCCTCCAGCGTCGAGAACGTCATCACCATGTCGGCGGATCCCGCCATCTATGGCGCCCAGATGGGTATTCTGGCCAATCCCAACCTGGTCTACTCCGAATACGCCGGGGTGGCCGAGGAGCTGGAGAAGAAGGTGGTGCGCCAGATAGCGCTGCTGGCGGGTTACGACCCGGCCCGCGCCACCGGCATCTTCACCCAGGGGGGGACGTTTTGTAACCTCTACGGCTACCTGCTCGGCATCCGCAAGAGCCTGCCACAGGCCAAGCACAAGGGGCTAGGCCACTATCAGGACTACCGCATCATCAACTCCCAGGGCGGCCACTACTCCAACATCACCAACCTCTCCCTGCTCGGGGTGGACATCGAGAACAAGACCATCCGCATCCAGGTGGGCGAGAACAACGACATCGATCTCGACCACCTCGAGCGTACCCTGACCGCCTGCTTCGCCCTTCATCACGTGGTGCCCACCATCATGCTCACCATGGGCACCACCGACACCTTCGGGGTGGATCAGGTCAAACCCGTGGTCGAGCTGCGGGATCGCCTCTGCGAGCGGTTCGAGGTGGCGGTCAGGCCCCACATCCACGTCGACGCCGCCATCGGCTGGTCGATGATCTTCTTCCTGGACTACGACTTTGCCGCCAACCCGCTGGCCATCAACGCCGCCACCCTGGCGGGGATCGCGCGCAACGTGAGCCGCTTCGCCGAGCTCAGATATGCCGACTCCTTCACCGTCGACTTCCAGAAGTGGGGCTATGTGCCCTACACCTCCAGCCTGGTGATGATCAAGGAGCAGAGCGATCTCAAGGCGATGGAGAACGACCCGGAGAACTTCTCCTACTTTGAGCGGGACATTCAGGGTCAGACCCACCTGCAGTCCACCATCGAGTGCTCCCGCGGGGCGAGCGGCCTGTTCGGTGGCTATGCGGCCCTCAACTACCTGGGGGTGGAGGGCTATCGCACCGTGCTGGCCCACTGCCTGCAAAACGCCAACTACTTCCGCTTCCGGTTAAGCCAGCTCGGCAACGTCAAGCTGGTGGCCCAGGAGAACCAGGGGCCCAGTGTCGGCTTCAAGATCTACAACCCCGAGTGGGTACAGGACCCCGAGGCGGAGTTCGCCTTCGAGCTGGCCCGCAGCCCGGATGCGGCCTACAAGGCGCGGCTGGCACGCAACACCGAGTACCACCGCAGCCTGTTCAAGGGACGCGGCAAGGTGGGGCTCTACACCAACTGGGTGGAGGCGGTGGCGCACTCGGAATACGACGAGCGTGGCAAGTACTCCTATATCGCCGGGGAGAAGGCGGTCTTCATGAACCCCGCCTGCGGCCGTGAGCAGATCGACGCCTTTATCGCGCATATTCGTGGCTGAAGAGCCGCATCTTGTGATGTCATAAATAAAAACGGCGGGATAATCCCGCCGTTTTTATGGCTCAAGGCAGTGGTTACCGTTTCTGGATGGCAGTCACGGTGAGCTTGCCGGCCGGGTTTTCGGCGTGAAAGCGCACCGCATCCCCCACTTTCAGATCCTTGAGCAGTGCGGGATCGGCCACCCGAAACACCATGGTCATCGCCGGCATCTTGAGGTTCGCGATGGCCTCGTGCTTGATGCCGACCTTGCCGTTGGCCGCGTCGATGCGGCTGATGACCCCCTGGGTCAGGGTCTGCTCGGTTTGCATGGCGGCCATGTCGTGGCCCTCATGGTTCATCCCCTCCATGTGCGCCATGTCGTGCCCCTGGTGGTTCATCATCTCCTCGGCCTGCAGGCTGGTGTGGGTGGCAAGGCCGAGCAGCAATGTCAGGGTCAACGTCTTGTAATTCATGATCTTTTCCTCGTCGTTTATTCAAAGTCGGTGGTGAAGTCGGGTCAGTCGGCTTGCCGGGGGGCGGCCTTGCCAAGGCTGCGGCTGCGCCACAGGTAGTAGGCGGCGGGCAGCACCAGCAGGGTCAGCACCAGGGCGCTCACCATGCCGCCGATCATCGGGGCGGCGATGCGCTGCATCACCTCGGAGCCGGTGCCGTGGCTCCACATGATGGGCAAGAGGCCGGCGATGATGGTCACCACCGTCATCATCTTGGGGCGCAGGCGCAGGGCGGCGCCGTGGATCACCGCCCGGTGCAGGCCCGCCTTGTCCGGCTTGCCGCTCGCCACCAGGTCATCCCAGGCGTGGTTGAGGTAGACCAGCATCAAGACGCCGGTCTCCACCGCCACCCCCGCCAGGGCGATAAAACCTACCCCTACGGCGACTGACAGGTTGAAGTCCAGCAGCCAGAGGGTCCAGATCCCGCCCACCACCGCCAGCGGCAAGGTGGTGAGAATGAGCAGCACCTCCTGAACGCGGCGAAACGCCAGATAGAGCAGCAGCACGATAATGGCGATGGTGAGCGGCACCACGTAGGCGAGGCGTGCCTTGGCCCGCTCCATGTATTCGTACTGACCGGACCAGGTGAGGGCGTAGCCCGCCGGCAGCACCAGCTGCCTACCCACCTCGGACTTGGCCTCTGCCACAAAGGAGCCGATGTCGCGGCCGCGAATGTCCACGTAGACCCAGCCGTTGAGGCGTGCGTTTTCGCTGCGCAGCATGGGCGCCTCGTCGCTGATGTAGACCCGCGCCACGTCCGCCAGGGCGATGCGTTCCCCCTTGGGGGTCACCAGGGGCAGCAGCTCGAGGCTGGCCACCGAATCGCGGTAGCTCTGGGGGTAGCGCAGGTTGATGGGGTAACGTTCGCGCCCCTCTATGGTCTGGCCCACCTCCATGCCGCCCACCGCGGTGGCGAGCACCGCCTGCACGTCGGCGATATTGAGGCCGTAGCGGGCCGCCTTCAGCCGGTCGATGTCCACCTTCACATAGCGGCCACCCGCCACCCGCTCGGCGTAGACCGATGAGGCGCCCTCCACCTTTCCGACGATCTGCTCAAGCTGCTGGCCGAGCTGCTGGATCACCTTGAGATCCGGCCCCGCTATCTTGATGCCGACCGGGGTCTTGATGCCGGTGGCCAGCATGTCGATGCGGGTCTTGATGGGGGGGACCCAGGCGTTGGTGAGACCGGGGAAGCGGATGAGGGAGTCGAGCTCCTCCTTGAGCTTCTCCGGGGTCATGCCGGGGCGCCACTGATCCTTGGGCTTGAGCTGGATGCTGGTCTCCATCATCACGAGATCCGCAGGGTCGGTGGCCGAGTCGGCGCGCCCCGCCTTGCCGAACACGTTCTGCACCTCGGGCACGGTGCGAATGAGCTTGTCGGTCTGCTGCAAAATCTCCCGCGCCTTGCCCACCGAGATGTTTGTCGCCGTGGTGGGCATGTACATGATGTCCCCCTCGTCGAGCGGCGGTATGAACTCGGAGCCCAGATGCTGGAGTGGCCAGAAGCCCGCCACCGTGACCACGGCGGCGATGGCCAAGGTGGTTTTCGGACGGGCCAGTACGGCTTTCAGCAGTGGCACATAGCCCTGGCTCAGCCAGCGGTTCAGCGGGTTGGCCTGCTCGGCCAGCACCTTGCCACGGATGAAGTAGCCCATGATCACCGGCACCAGCGTGATGGCGAGCCCGGCCGCGGCGGCCATGGCGTAGGTCTTGGTGTAGGCGAGGGGGTGGAACATCCGCCCCTCCTGCGCCTCCAGCGCGAACACCGGCAGGAAGCTGATGGTGATGATGAGCAGGGAGAAGAAGATGGCGGGCCCGACCTCTATGCTCGCCTCGGTGATGATGCGCCAGCGGTTCTTGTCGGTGAGCGCCTCCCGCTCCATGTGTTTGTGGACGTTCTCGATCATCACGATGGCACCGTCCACCATGGCGCCGATGGCGATGGCGATGCCCCCCAGCGACATGATGTTGGCGTTGATCCCCTGCAGGTGCATGACGATAAAGGCGGTCAAAATCGCAATAGGGAGGGAGATGACCACCACCAGCGACGAGCGCAGGTGGAACAGGAAGGCGAGGCAGACCAGCACCACCACGGCGAACTCTTCCACCAGCTTGCCGGAGAGGTTGTCGATGGCGCGCTGGATAAGGTCGGATCGGTCGTAGACGGTGACCACCTCCACCCCCTCCGGCAGGCTGCTTTTCAGCTGGGCGAGCCGCGCCTTGACCCCGTCTATGGTGTGCTGGGCATTCTCGCCATAGCGCATGACGATAATGCCGCCCACCACTTCCCCTTCACCGTTGAGCTCGGCCAGACCGCGCCGGCTCTGGGGGCCGGTGACGACATCCGCCACATCCCCCAGCAGCAGGGGGGCGCCGCGCACATTGGTACCGAGCGGGATCTGCTTCAGATCCTCCACGCTTTTCAGATAGCCATTGGAGCGCACCATGTACTCCGCTTCCGCCATCTCGATGACGGAGGCGCCGGTCTCCTGGTTACCCTGCTTGATGGCGGTCTCGATGAGGGAGAGCGGGATGCCGTAGGCGCGCAGCTTGTCCGGGTCGACCCGCACCTGATACTGGCGCACCATGCCGCCCACGGTGGCGACCTCGGAGACGCCGTCCACCGTCTGCAGCTCGAACTTGAGCAGCCAGTTCTGCAGGGAGGTGAGCTCGCTGAGGTCATGCTTGCCGGTCCTGTCCACCAGGGCGTACTGGTAGACCCAGCCCACCCCGGTGGCATCGGGGCCGAGCTGGGGCTGGGCCCCGGCGGGCAGATTGGGGGCCACCTGGCTCAGGTACTCCAGCACCCGGGCACGGGCCCAGTAGAGGTCGGTGTCGTCGTCAAACAGCACATAGACGAAGGAGTCGCCGAAGAAGGAGTAGCCGCGCACCGTGGTGGCCCCCGGCACCGCCAGCATGGCGGTGGTGAGCGGGTAGGTCACCTGATCCTCCACCACCTGCGGCGCCTGGCCGGGGTAGGAGGTCTTGATGATCACCTGGACGTCGGAGAGATCCGGCAGGGCGTCCACCGGGGTCTGTTTGACCGACCAGAGCCCCCAGGCGGTGAGCATGAGGGTCAATAGCAGCACCAGGAAGCGGTTGCCCACGGACCAGCGAATAATCGAGGGGATCATGGTTGGGCTCCTTGCTCATTGGGTGCAGAGAGCGGAGAGCGGTTGCCTGTCAGGCAGCGAATGATGGCAGGGATCATGACTTCTTCTCCATCTCGGGCATCGCCATCTGATGCTGGCCATGGTCCATGCCTTCCATTTGCTCCATCTCATCCGTTGCTGGCTTGGTGGCGTCGCCGGTTACTGGCGCTTGTTCCTGATGGATGGTGGTGATGCGATATTCATCCCCCTCCTGCATCACCTGCAGGTGCAGGGTCTGTCCCTCGGTCAGCTTGCTCATGTCGACCCCCTCGGCCACGGTGAACTCCATCTCCATGGCGGGCCACTGCCACTCGGGGATGGGCTGGTGGGCGACCATCAGGGTACGCCCGGCGAGATCGATGCCTTGCACCTCCCCCTGGGTCCAGATCTGGGCGGGGCGCACCGCCGTCATGCGCTGGAAGTCCGAGTCGATGGCCGACTCCGAGTCGAGCAGGAACTGGGCCGAGCTGACGATGCTGTCCCCCGCTTCGACCCCCGCCTTGATGGCCACCTTGTCGCCAAACTGGGGGCCCAGGGTGACGGCCACCGACTTGAAGCTGCCATCCCCCAGCGCCAGCACCAGCCTGTCTTGGCTGCCGGTGCGGATCACTGCTTCGCTCGGCACCACCAGTTGCGGCTCTCCCTTGCCTGTCTGAATCGTCACCTTGGCGAACATATTGGGTTTGAGGAACTCGTCCGGGTTGGCGACGCGCAGCCGTACCTTGAGGGTGCGGGTAGCGGCATCCAGGGTGGGGTAGAGGTAATCCACCCGCCCCTGCCACTGGCGGCCCGGGGCGTAGTCCAGGGTCATGGTGACCGGATCGCCCACCTTCAGCTGGGCGGCCTGACGCTCGAACACCTCGGCACTCACCCACACCTGCTTGAGGGTGCTGATGTTAAAGAGCGCCGCGGCGGGTTCCACATACTGGCCCTCGCGCACCTTCAGCTCGGAGACATAGCCGCTGCTCGGGGCATAGATGCGCACCGTCTCCTGCACCTGACGGGTGCGCTTGAGGGCCGCTATCTGATCCGCCGGCACCTGCAGGGATTTCAGCTTGCCCTCGGCGGCGCGCAGCAGCAGCGGGTTGGTGGTGTTGAGGGCGAGCAGGTACTCGTGCTGGGCGTTGACTAAGTCAGGGGCATAGAGCTCGTAGATGAGGCTCCCCTTGCTCACCTGCTGCCCCTCGCTCTTGATGGCGAGGGTGCGGATCCAGCCCGCCATGCGGGCGTTGACCGCCTCCAGCCTGTCCTCGTCATAGCCGACGTAGCCCACCGTCTCGACCTGCTGGTGGATGGGCAGTCGCTCGACTTTCGCGAGCCGCACCCCCAGGTTCTGCTGGATCTCGGGGCTGATGGTGACGGTGCCCGGCGAGCCGCTTTTCTGCTCCTCATAGACGGGAATGAAGTCCATCCCCATGTTGTCCTTGGCGGGGCCGTCGCGCTTGTCGCGCGGATCCATGGGGTTGACCCAGTAGAGGGGCGTCTTCTCCTTGGCTGCAGTGCCAGTTGTGGTCTGTTTGGCGGCCCAGTAGCCGCCACCGGCCCCGAGGGCGAGCAGCAGGGCTGACATCAACAACGTCTTGTTCATGACAAGCCTCCGGCGCGAGTCTGCACACAGCGCGTGCGGGAGGGCAGGGCGCCACGGGGCGCAAATGTCTTGGATGATGACATGGTACTTCTTCTCTCGTATCGGGCCGTCGTCCGGCCTTGAGCGGATGCGGTGCTGGCGCTCGGCGGACGGGGTTGGCCGACAATCGGGGCACCGCCGACGAAGCGGCCGGTGCACGGCATGGCGATGGCGGTACCATCGCCCGGGCTAACGGGAGAAGCGGTTTCTAATGGCGCAGCACGGACAACATCAGATGCCGTCTGGGCCAGGAAGGGGGATGGGTACCACGCAGGCGCAGGAAGGGATCCCGCAACCAGTTGTCCAGCAGGGGGCCGATACTCCACGAAGAGGGGAGCAGCAGCAGGGGGATCAGCAGCAGTGACAACAGCATGCCGAGCAGGGGCGGGGCATTGGCCGCACCGGAGAAGCCGGCCTGCATCTGGCATTCCCCCCCAGACGGGGCACTCTGGCTCATGGTGCCCGAATGGCAGGAGAGGGGAATTGTGTCGGCCTGGCCATGGTTCATGGCGGCGTGCTGCACAGGCGGGCTCTCGTGCAGCGCATGAGACAAGGGGGAGGATGCCGGAAGGGCATCCTGGGTCTCACCCGGGAGGGCGGTGGCCGCGCCATGCCAGCTGATGCACAGGGTCAGATTGCAGACGAGCACCAGCGCCAGCAATAGCCGGGCGATGAGCGCTGTGGGCAATCTCGATGACAACATGGTGCAGGTTCCCTGTGACGTATGGGATGAATGTAAACCTTACCTATAGGAGAAGGTCAAGGTTCGCCCTGTACCATCTGCCAAAGAGTTGATATGGATTAAGAAATGCCGGATTGGCAGACGAAGAAGCCCCCGCGTGGCGGGGGCTCAGGGTCAGGAGTGACAGGGCAGCCCGACGGCCGGGATCAGGCGAAGCAGGTCCAGATGGGGGCGTGATCGGAGGGCTTGTCGATGCCGCGCAGCTCGTAGTCGATGCCGGTCTCGGTCACTTTGTCCTTGAGGGCGTCGGAGGCCATGATGAGGTCGATGCGCAGGCCCCGGTTCTCGTCAAAGCCCCTGGAGCGGTAGTCGAACCAGGAGAAGCGCTCGCACTCGGTGGGGTTGGCGGCGCGGAAGGTGTCGGTGAGGCCGAACCCCTTGAGCCGCTCCATCCATTCACGCTCGATGGGCAGGAAGGAGCACTTGCCATCCCGCAGCCAGCGCTTGCGGTTCGCCTCGCCGATGCCGATGTCGAGATCCGTGGGGGAGATGTTCATATCCCCGATCAGCGCTATCTGGTCGTCCGGGGTGTGGTGGGTCTCGAGGTAGTGCTGCAGGTCCTCATAGAACTTCTGCTTGGCCGGGAACTTGGTCTCATGATCCTGGCTCTCCCCCTGGGGGAAGTAGCCGTTCATCACCTTGATGACGGAGCCGTCTTCTCGCTTGAAGCTGGCCATGATCATGCGGCGCTGGGCATCTTCCGGATCGGTGGGGAAGCCCTTTTGCACCTCGATGGGAGCCTGCTTGCTCATGATGGCGACCCCGTAGTGCCCCTTCTGGCCGTGGAAGACCACGTGGTAGCCCATGGCCTCCACGTCCGCGACCGGGAAGGCTTCGTCGTGCACCTTGATCTCCTGCAGGCCGATCACGTCCGGCTGGTGCTTGTCGATAAGGGCTTGCAACTGATGAAGACGGGCGCGCAGGCCATTGATATTGAAAGAGATGATCTTCATGTTCGGGGTGCTCATGTCGTTTTTGTTCGTCGCTTATTGGACTAGGAATCCGCGATGGATGCAAGTTCGGGGGCTGTGACTGGCGCAGCGGCTCGGGAATCTGTTCACGATCTGTCGCGAGAGTCTGTCAGCAAGGTGACGCGCAGCAGAGAAGCCTGAGTGCATATGTATACATGAGAGCGCCTGGCGACACATAAGCGAGCAGCACATGAGCCTTGGAAGTGGCCTCCCAGCAAGATCGTGGACAGGTTTCTAGCGGGTCATCTTCTTGACAAACACCACCACGAACAGTGCCAGCGTGAAGCTGCCGGTAAAGGCTTCGAAGGCTGCAAAGATCCGCGACAACCCCACCGGGGTGAAGTCCCCATACCCCAGCGTGGTGAAGGTCACCACGCTGTAGTAGAGGCACTCCATCAGGAAGATGGCGTTCTGCTCCAGGGGGGCGTCCGTGCGATAGATGAGGTGGGTGCCCGCGAAGTTGAGGCCGCAGAAGAAGTAAAAGATGCTGCAGATGACAATGAGCAGCAGGGAGAAGATTACCACCCGCATGGGGGCCTCGCCGTAGCCGCAGAAGAGATCCACTATCCAGGAGGCGAAGCGGCGGTAGGACCAGAACGGCATCTGCAGGCGGCGCATGGTGAGCTCCTGCTGGATGTAGCGACCGGACATGGTGAAGATGCCCTGGGCCTCCGAGGCCTTGCGCAGATCCCGGTAGGTTTCCTCCGCCTCCTTGAACCAGACGCGGGCCTGCGCCGGGTCCCGCTCGCGGCGCCCCTTTCTGTCCTGCATCAGCCGCTTGCCCGTCTCCAGGTTGTCGAGGCGGGTGTTCTTCCAGCGGATGCCGAGCAGGTTGACGTCGTCGAGGGTAGCGCAGTGGAGGTTCGCTTCGCTCAGATCGGCCTTCATCAGGCTGCCGCCCTTGATGCGAATGCCGTAGAGATGGGCCCCCCGCAGGTTGGCGCGATAGAGGTTGCACTGCTCCAGCAAGAATCCCTCCGGACCCTGCCTGTTCACCAGGTTGAGATCCGCCAGCTCGGCGCGGGCCAGTTGCAGGCCGTGGCACAGGCCTCCCTGGCGCACATAGCGCTCCAGCGCCTCGGCGGTATCAGGGGTGTTGTGGGCCGCAGCGGGGTCGTGCCAGCGGCAGAGATCATGATCCCCTGCCTCTTCGGTGCAGTGGCGGCCATCGGCCACCAGGTATCGGCACATTGCCATGGTGTTGCCCCTCCCTTCCCTGAGTCAGTATCAGCATAGGTGAGGGGAGGAGGGGGGATATCAGCTGTGCTGATGATATTCCTGACGCAGCTTGCGAAAACGTTCCTGCTGGGCGGGGTTAAGGGGGATGCCCTCCAGCACCTCCAGGGTCTCCTTGCACTCGGCGCCAAACTCCGGGCTCTTGCGGTTCTTCTGCATGAGTTGCAGCAGCACCTGGATCTTGTTGAGGGCGGCGCCGGTATTGGCGGGCGCCCGGCGCAGGGCCTCGCGAAAGTGGCCGAGGGCCTGCTCCAGCTCCCCGGCCTGATAGGCCTTGATGCCCAGATCGTTGAGCTGCTGATAGCGCTGGCGCCGCTCCTGCACCGTCTTGTCATCCCGGGTCACCTGGATGCAGGTGGTGAGCAGCCGATCCTCATCCTCCGCCAGCAGGGATTGCAGGCTCTCGGCGTACTCGAACTCCCCGAGCTGATAGAGGGCGAGTATGGTCTCGCCAAGGAGGGCCGGAGGCATGGTGGCGGGCTCGTCCAGCCAGTTCTGGTTGGCGCGATAGAGCATCTTCTTGCCCTTTAGCAGCTCCCCCAGGGCGATGCGCACCCGGGCCTGGCAGATCTGCTCGAACACCGGGTAGTTGAACTCCGACATCATCAAGGAGTCGCGGATGCGCGACAGGGCGGAGTTCACCTGCTTTTGCAGGTTGGCGATGTGGTAGCCGTCGTTGCTGTTGAGGGCGTACAAGGTGAGGGTCTGGATATAGGCCCCGAGATAATGGGGCGTGCGGTGGATCGAGTTGCGCGACAAGTCGATGAGGGCGAGCAGCACGTCCTTGGCCTGGGCGTAGTCGTGCCGTTGCAGGCACACCTCCGCCAGACGGCGGGAGAGCTGCACCGACTGGGGAGAGATGTCCACCGCCCGGCGCAGCTCCTGCTGGGCCTGCTCGTCATTGCCCAGCGCCAGCAGGGACTCCGCGAGCCAGAGGTAGGCCTCCACCATCAGGGGGGTGTGTTTCAGGGTGGCTTGCAGGTGGCTCACCGCCTCCTCGTGCAGACCCAGGGTATGGCACGCCTTGCCCAGAGTGAGGCGAGCCCAGCTGTTCTCCTGCCCCGCCAGCAGCTGGCGCATCAGGCTGCGAGCCTCCTTGGCCTGGCCCAGCTTGAGCTGGGTGTCGGCCTGCAGGCAGCGGCAGAAGTTGGCAAAGCGGGGCACCGCGTCCGCCTGTTTGGCACAGGCCTCCACCAGGGCGGGCAGATCGTTCCGGGTGAGGGCGCTGAAGACGCTCTCCAGCGCCTGGCGACGGGCGAGGGCGCGTTTGAGGCGAAACGAGAACTGCTCCTGGGAGAAGGGCTTCATCAGGTATTCGTCGGGCTCGGCTTCCAGCGCGCTCAGCACCATGGCGCGGGAGCCGTCGCTGCTGACCATGATCACCACGCTCTGGGGCGGAATGAGTTGCTGATCCCGCAGGCTTTCCAGCAACTGGCGGCCGTTCTCGCCCGCCCCCAGCTCATAGTCGAGCAGATAGATGTCGAAGCTCTCTTTCTGGCAGCGGCGGCGGGCCTCGTCGGCGGAGTTGGTGTAGGTGATGCGGTTGATGCCGATGTTGATCAGCATCGCCTTCATCATCATCTGGAAGGAACGCTGTTCGTTGACCAGCAGGATGCGCTTGGGCTTGGGCTGGGGTTTCTTCTCGGGTACGGAGTCCGGTGTCTGCATCTGTCTGGCATCAAGGCGCTACGGGCTGGTGGGAGAAGTGTGCCACCAAAGTCCGCAGGCAGGCAATTGCACATGGGGAGGCCCCCCGGTTTTTCCCGCAGACCTTGGGTGAAAAAAAGGGTGTCTTGCCTTTGATCCCGGTCAAGGGAAGGCGAGTTGGCACTGGCAGGCGCTGTCCCGGTTTTTAGACTTGAAGAGCATCAGCATGCGGGAGGCGGCAGGGACAGGGTGCCCGTCTGCTCCCTTGCCCGCTTACAAGGAGGGATCAGATGAGTTTGCTACCAAGTCGCACCAGCCTGTTTGATGACCTGTTCCACGACATGGCCTCCGGCTTCTACATCCGCCCCCTGCACGGGGACCCGTTGCCCGGCCAGATCAAGCTGGATCTGCGGGAGAGCGGGGATGACTACCTGCTGCAGGCGGAATTGCCCGGGGTGGCGAAGGAGGACATCCACGTGGACGTGCACGGCAAGCTGGTGACCCTGAAGGCGGAGATCCGCCAGTTTGACAGCCAGAACAAGGATGAACGGGCCCTGCGCAGCGAGCGCTACTATGGCAGCGTGTCGCGCAGCGTCGAGCTGCCGGTGGAGGTGTCGCCAGAGCAGGGGAGCGCCCGCTTTGACAACGGCATCCTCACCCTGCGCCTGCCCAAGCAGGCGGCCAGCCCCGTGCCCCACCGCATCCCCATCGAATAGGCGGTCAGTGAACGAGGCCCCGCACTGCGGGGCCTCGTCATTCAGGGCTGTGTGCGCACCAGATAGGGGGCAAACTCGGGGGTGTGGCTGGCGGCAAAGCCCGTGGCGGTCTTCTCGATGAGATAGACCGCCAGCTTGTGCTCCCTGGCAAAGGCCATCGCCCGCTCGGGGCCCATCACCATGAGGGCGGTGTCGAGGGCATCGGCCTCCAGGGCCGTGGGGGTGATGACGGTGGCGGAGACCAGCTTGTGGGTCACGGGCTCGCCGGTGGCGGGATCGATGATGTGGGAGTAGCGCTTGCCGTCGAGCTCGTAATAGTTGCGATAGCTGCCAGCGGTGCTCACCGCCATGCCGCTCGGGGTCACCACGTCCTCGATGGCGCCCGGTCTGTCAGAGGGCTCGACGATGGCCACCCGCCAGGGATTGCCCTTGTCGTTGTGCCCCTTGCTGCGCACCGCCCCCGCCACCTCGATGAGGTAGTTGTGGACCCCTTTTTGCTCCAGCAGCCCGGCTATCTCGTCGGAGGCCGCCCCCTCGCCCAGGGTGGAGAGATCCAGATAGAGATCTGGGATGGCCTTGCCGAGCAGGAAGTGATCCCCCTCGGGGGTCAGGGTGAGCTTGTCGATGCCGACCCGCTCCCGCGCCTTGGCGATCTGCTCTGCGCCGGGCCGCCTGACCGGGCGCTTGTCCGGCCCGAATCCCCACAGATTGACCAGGGGGCCCACGGTGACATCGAGAACCCCCCGGGTGAGGTGCCCGGCGTCAATGCCCTGTTGCACAATCTTCGCCATGGTGGCCGGGATGACCTGGGGGGGCAGCCCCGTTCCCTGATTGAAGCGGGAGATGAGGGAGCCCGGATCATAGGTGGAGATCTCCTTGTTCAGGCGTGCCAGCAGCGCCTCCACCTCCTGTTGCAGTGCCTCCTGTCCGCCGGGGAAGGGGTCGCTCAGGGTCACCGCATAATAGGTGCCCATGGTGTTGCCCTGGATGCGGGTCTGGGTCGGGGCCGGCTGGCAGGCGCCAAGCAGCAGGATCAGGGAGAGCAGCAGGGTGCGCGCCAGCGCAGGCGCAAAGGGGAACTTCATCTCTCATTCTCGCGGGAGTCATCGACGGGGGAGCAGCTTAGCCAACGGCTGTGGTGTTGGCGAGTGGCCGTGGGCGGGAAGGCCGCAAATAATTAAGCCGGAGGGGAATTTGATCAACCCGCTTTGGGCCCGGGGTCGGGAGAAAAGAAGTGACCGGGCTCGCAGGCTGGCCCAAAAGCGGTCGTCCTTCGGTGACATTTGAATACAATGAAGATCGATCCTGACAGCATCTTTGCGGGTCGCGCCCACGGGGGCGAGATGCCTGTGCTGTCATCCTTCGTCAATCAAAGGAGAACGTGATGAAAAAGGTGTTAACCCTGCTGCTTCTTGGCTCCCTCGCCACCCCGGTCCTGGCCGACGAGTGCGCACTGGTGATCGAAGGCAATGACGCCATGCAGTTCAACCAGACGGCGATGAGCGTGCCGGCCACCTGCAAGGAGGTGACGGTGACCCTCAATCACACGGGCAAACTGCCGGTGGCCAACATGGGCCACAACTGGGTGCTGGCCAACACCGCCGACTATCAGGCCATCGCCACCGCCGGCATGAGCGCCGGGGTCGATCACGACTACCTGCCCAAGGATGACCCCAGGATCCTGGCCCACACCAAGCTGGTGGGGGGCGGCGAGAGCACCAGCGTTACCTTCAAGACCGACGGCCTGGCGGGCAAGGATCTCACCTTCTTCTGCTCCTTCCCGGGCCACTTCGCCCTGATGAAGGGCAGCTTCAAGGTGGGGTAGTGCCAAGGACCGTGTCGCCGCCAGTACAAGCAAAAGCCGGGAAGGTCCCCAATGCTGTTCAGATAAGCACTTTTTTGACTGATTATTCATAAATTGGATTTGAGTTGAGGGGGCAAGGCTGTGTCCAGTCGATCTTCCTCCAGCCTTTATCCAGCGGGGCTTGCAATAGAAAGAGGGAGGCATCATGCCTCCCTCGCTTTTTTGTCCTGATACTACGTGGACTGGAACTCAAATTCTCTTAAGTGAACAGCATTGCGGGAAGGTCCCGGCTTTTTTGTCTTCGCTTGCGCTGCGTCGCGGTGCTTTCATGATCTGGTCTGGGGTGGCAAGGGGATGAGCGGCGTAGAATAGGCCGCAAATGGGCCAGTGGCCCGCCTACGCCCCTTCGGAAAAGAGAGCATGAATGCAGTGAAATGGATGCTTGGCTGTTGCCTGATGCTGCTGTGTGCCATCGCGCTGGCCGCCGAGCCCCCGGTGAAGAAGAGCCGGAGCGGCATCTGTCACCCCAAGGGCGGCACCTACTACAGCCGCACCAGGCACTATACCCCCTATGACACCATGCAGGCCTGCCTCGACAGCGGGGGCCGTGCCCCCCGGCGTTAAACGGCGGCTTGCTTGGGCTGCAGGGTAAAGAAGGCGAGGGTGGTCTTCTTGCCGCACTCGAAGCGGATGTTCTCCTCCCCCTGCACCACCAGGGTCTCGCCCGGTGCGACCTGCTGTCCCTGCACGGTGAGCTGGCCCTCCAGCAGGTGGCAGAGGTAGCACTTGTCCGCCTCCAGGGTGAGGCTGAGGGGGAAGGGCAGGTTCAGCACCCGCACGTTGGCGCTGATGCGCGCCGGGTGGTAGATGAGCCCGAGATCCGTCACCTCTTTTTTCAGCAGCTCGCAGCGGGTCTCGTTATCCCCGCTGAAGTGGGCCGCCTCGAAGGTGGCGTAGGGGTGGCCGTTGAGCACGAAACCGGCACCGCTGACGGGCAGCAGGATGCGCTGGTAGCCGGGAAAGCGGGAGAAACTCCCCGCTTCCTTGATGGGGGCCGAGCTCAGCCGATAGTCAAAGTCGAGCTTGTCCAGGGTCGAACCAGGGGGGGAGATCAGGATCTGGGCCGTGGTGCCCTGCCTGTTCTTCCAGGGCATTTTCAACTGGTCGGACTCTTTAATCAGGGTGATCACGATGGCGCCTCGGCGGGAAGGGGAGAGTGGGGCCAGTGATACCATCTCCGGGAGTGGCTCACAAGGCGCCGCCAGCACAGGCCGCGCTGGTTGGCCACAAATCAGGCAGCGGATCCCCTGACGCTGACCCTAATCGGTCGACTCAAGCCCTTTTTCTATCTTGTCCAGCAGTTGCTGCAACTGCGCTATCTCCGCCGGCGTCAGCAGGGAACACAGCCGTTCGTCGAGCCGTGCGGCCTCCTGCTCCCCCTGGTTGACCCGCTCGCAGGCCAGCGGGGTCAAGGCCAGACAGATGCTGCGTCTGTCAGTGGGATGGGGCCGCTTCTCGATGAGCCCCTGTTTCTCCATCTCCTGCAGCAGGCGCGTCACCTGCGCCTTGTCGCGGCCAGACCGCTGTGCGATTAGCTGCGGCGTGGCGGGATCCAGCGCATGGATCAGTTGCAGCACCTTGTAATGGAGGGGGCTAAGGGCGATCTGCTGTGCCCGGAAATGCTGCGTCATGGCGATTTTGTACTGATCGAGGATCCGGAAGAGGCGGTTTGACAACCTCATGGTTGATAAAGTCAACTTAAAAGGGTTTAATTGATTTTATCAACCATATGGGCAAAAGCCCAGCCCGAGAGGAGATGAAAGATGCCACACACTTATCGTGTACAGGTCCAGGCGCTGGACCGCGAGGTGCCCCCGTTGCAGTTCGACTGCCAGAATCACGACGACATCTTTGCCATCCTGGCGCTCAGCAAGGGGAAGCTGGCCATGTCGGAGCAGGAACATCAGGCGTTTATCGTCGGGTTGAAGCTGTTTGGCGAAGTCATGATGCAGCATCGCAAAGAGGAGCTGTTCAAGGGGTTTCTCCCCCATTTCAAGCAATTCATGGGGCAACTGAAACGCACCGCCAGGGGAGAGGAGGCCGTGGTCGCCCCTTCCGAGTGACCCTGCCCTGACCCCAAGGGCGAGCGCTCCCGCCATCATGCCTGATGCAAAGGAAACCCCGAGGTTGTGATCCCGGTGCTGTCAAAGCGGCGGCGGCCCGCTACACTGGCAGCTCGTTTCACGGAGGACCCATCTTAAATGCGAAAGGGGACTCCCTCCGACGTAGGTGGGAGGGGAATTTCGCCGGGGCGTCAGCCCCGCTGGTTTTGAATGTATTGCTTGA
>NZ_JBFODJ010000046.1:0-3909 GCF_040908265.1 Aeromonas sp. R5-1 | reverse complement strand
TGCGTATTCCCACGCATGGCGATCGCTCAATAACATTCATGCCGATCACTCAATAACATCCATGCCGATCGCCCAATAACATCCCAGGCCGATCACTTTTTTCCTCTATGGGAAACCATGATCGGCATGAATGTTATTGATGACTTCTTCTCCCCGCTTCGTTAAACCCGCACTTTCCAACTGGACCCAAAAGAGGAAAGTGCATGTCTGCGAGGCCTATCACCGTGAGAAAACTCAAAGAAATCCTTCGTCTCAAATATCAGGCTCAACTGGCGCATCGTCAGATCGCCCTCAGCCTGCATATCTCATCCAGCACCGTCTCCTATTACCTCAATCGCGCTGCTCAGTTGGATATCACTACCTGGCCGCTCTGTGAGCGCTGGGATGATGTCACCCTGGAGCGTGCCTTCCTCAGCACCCGCGCGGTGTCCAAAACCCGCCACAAACCGCTCCCTGACTGGGCCGTGCTCCATCAGGAGCTCAAACAGCCCGGTCAAAAAGGGGTAACGCTGGAGCTACTGTGGCAGGAGTATGCCGAGCGCAATAACGGTGCCCACTACAGCTACAACCATTTCTGTCGGCTCTATAAGGAGTGGGCATCGGTGCTGCAACCGTCGATGCGCCAGACCCATATCGCGGGCGAAAAACTCTTTGTCGATTACTGTGGCCAGACCATGCCCATCGTGGATCCTCATACCGGTGAGATCCTCTATCGGGCCCAGGTCTTCGTCGCGGTGCTCGGGGCCTCCAACTACACCTTTGCTGAAGCCACCCGCTCCCAACAGCTTGAGGATTGGGTGATGAGCCACAAGCGGGCCTTTGAGTTTTTCGGCGGCGTCCCGCAACTGGTGGTGCCTGATTGCTTGAAGAGTGCGGTCAGCGTGGCACGCAATACTGACCCGGATCTCAATCCCACCTACCAGATGCTGGCCGCTCACTTCGGCACAGCGATCATGCCCGCCAGGCCGCGCAAGCCGAAAGATAAATCCAAGGCCGAGGTGGGGGTACAGATCGTCACCCGCTGGATCCTGGCGGTACTGCGCCATGAGACCTTCCATAGCCTGGCTCAGCTTAACCAACGGATATCCGGGTTACTGACCCGGCTCAATGAGAAACCCTTCCAGAAGCTGCCCGGTTGCCGCGCATCCATGTTTGCCGAGCTCGATGCGCCAGCACTCAAGCCCTTGCCAGCGTACCCCTACCAGTACACCAAAGTGGTGTCGGTGCTGGTCGGCAAGGATTACCACGTCGACCTGGAGAAGCACTATTACTCGGTCCCTTATGCCTTGCAGGGCAAGCGGCTGGAAGCCCATCTGGCGGAGCGTACGGTCACCCTGTATCACGCGGGTAAGGTCGTCGCTCAGCACCCACGCAGTCATCGCAAAGGCCAGCACAGCAGTCTGCCCGCCCATATGCCAGCGCATCACCAGGCACTGCTGGAGTGCTCACCTGAACGCCTACTGAGCTGGGCCGCGTCCATCGGGCCCTATACCACGCATTGGGTGGATAGTTTTATCCGCCAGGCAGCGCATCCGGCCCAAGCCGTGCGACCTTGTCAGGCCCTGCTGGGACAGAGCAAAAAGTATGGCAAGGCGCGGCTGGAGGCCGCCTGTCTACGTGGCTATCTGACCGGCGCCAACCGGCTGCACCACATCCGCAACATGCTCAAACACGGGCTGGAACAACAACCAGTTGCCACCTCACGCCAGGATCCGTTGCAAGACATCCATCATGACAATGTCCACGGCGAACACTACTTCCACTAATCCATCACTCAACAAGGAAAAGAGCATGCAATTACATCTCGATGAACAACTGAGCACCCTGCGTCTGGGCGGTGTGAAACAGGCGCTGAGTCAGCAACAGACACAGAGCGCGTTGTATCAGGACATGAGCTTTGAAGAGCGGCTGCAACTGCTGCTGAGTCATGAGCTGGTGCAACGGGAGCAGCGCAAAGTTAACCGGTTGGAGAAGCAAGCGCGGTTTCGATTGTCCGGTCAAATTGAGCAGCTGGACTACCGTGCCAGCCGGGGAATAAGCAAAGCGCAGATCCGCCAGCTACTGGAAGGGCAGTGGCTGGCTCATCAGCAAAACCTGCTGCTGACGGGGGCGGCAGGCTGTGGGAAGAGTTACCTGGCCTGTGCGTTGGGCCGCTATTTTATCCGGCAAGGCGTAGCGGTGCGCTACTACCGGCTGAAAACCCTGCTGGAAGAGATGAGACTGGCGCAGGCGGATGGCAGTTATCCGAAGCTGCTGGAGCAGGTGAATAATGTGGGCTTGCTGATCCTGGATGACTGGGGCATGGAGATGCTGGATGCGGCCGAGCGCAGTAATTTGCTGGAGATCATCGATACCCGTTACGGGAGGGTCTCGACAGTGGTTGCGAGCCAACTGCCGGTAGAGAAATGGTATGGGATGATCGGAGAGGCCACATTCGCAGAAGCGATCCTGGACCGGCTGATCCACAGAGCGGTACGAGTAGGTTTGACAGGTGAGTCGATGCGAAAACAGGGCATCAACTTGACCGATGCCGATCAGGCAGAGTAAAAGAAAGACGCAGTTCCTGCGGGTAGAAAAATGGTGATCGGCATGATGTTATTGGCTGATCGACATGATGTTATTAGCCAGTCAATCTCGACAAGAAGACCTTATTGGTTGACCTTGCGTTGGTTGATGGGCAGTACAAAACGCCCAAAACCAGGGGATCTATTCGCACGATAGAGCTGTCAGAACAGGCTGTTGGATCTCTCAAAACCTTGATGAGGCTAGCGGAGCATCGTAAGGCTAAGAAGATTACGGTCACGAGGTCGGACAATCGCACTCAGATGAGTGAACAACGCACCCTGCTGGCTTACTACAGCGCCAAAAGGCGCAGTTATGCCTCGGTTGATGAGTTCCGTGAGCGGTTTTTCAGGCCGTTCTGTCAGGCTGCTGGGGTGCGTTATCGGGGGCCATCTCAATTTCGGCACACCTATGCAAGCCAACTGCTCTCGGCGGGGATCAGCATCGAGTGGATAGCCCGTCAGATGGGACACACCGGTACGGAAATGGTGGTACGCCATTATGGCAAGTGGTTGATGGAGGACGCCCCTGATTATAGGGGTAGGGCTGACACGGTATTTAATGCCTGTATGGCTGGTCAGCAGGTTCAAGTTACTGTGCCGAGCTGTAATCCAAAAACTGAAGATAAAAACACAGAAAGCGAATTCGATGTCGACGCATTACTGGCAACTCCTGCTGTCATGCAGAGATTGATGAGTGTTTTAATGCAGCGAATTTCTGTGGCGCAGTAAATCACTGTCTACATCACGCATTCAGCATTAATTTAAAACTAAATCGCACCTTTAATAAAAGGATCCACGTCGTGGGTGGGGAAATCCTGCCCACTATCTAAAGAAGGCGTTATTTAAGCGCTCTGGGAGATGACCGAATGGCTACACAGGCAACGGAAAAGGAATATGAAAGACTGGCAAAAAATCATTATGAAATCCTAAAGGAAAAGGGCCTTAATATCACAGCAAAAAACATTGCGGATGAATTGTTGGCTCGCGCTTCAGAATGCAGTCCTGGCTATTGGCGAAAACTGCGCTGTGCACTGGTATATCATCAACAATTGTTGAATTTTCCCGACGCGGCCGAGCGAATTCAGGCCCTGAGTAGGCCAGATATACCGGTTAAGGCAAAACAAAAAAGAGTTAAAAAGGTCGATAATGATGATCTCGTTGCACTGATTCAGTATTTTAAGGCGCGTAATGACAGCGCTATGTTGGCGGCCATATTGTTGTTTATGCGCGCGGGGATAAGACCTGCTGAACTAGGGAAGGTGCGAACAAGTCCCTGATATGAGATCATGTTTGTCATCTGGAGCCATGGAACAGGGTTCATCATGAGTCATCAACTTACCTTCGC
>NZ_JBFODJ010000045.1:0-89504 GCF_040908265.1 Aeromonas sp. R5-1 | reverse complement strand
CAGGGCCGACGCATGATCATTCTCTGCACAAGTTGATCAAGTCTCGATCAGTTGAACGGCTCCAAGTACGATTTTAATTGTACCTTGCGTTGCCAAGCTGTAAATAGTCGAGATCTTAACCAACTGTTTATTATTATGGCCCAGAAGTCTTTGCTCGACTACCTTGAATCAATCCCAGACCCACGCAATCAGGCCAAGTGCTCACATATCTTGTCAGAGGTTGTTTTCATGGCCATTTGCGCCATGATGTGCGGTTTTGATACTTGGAGCGAGATTACCTTGTTTGCTCAAGAGCGAGAGCCATGGTTCCGGCGCTGGCTGCGCTTGCCTGGCGGCATTCCATCACACGATACATTCAACCGCATCTTTGCCACTCTGCCTCCCGCCAGTCTGAAATCCATTTTTCAAGCGTGGATCGGCGACATCATGGGCGATGAAAAACTGGTTGGCCAACTAGCGGTTGATGGTAAAGCTCTTCGTGCTACCGCTAAAGGGCGAGGAGCCAACGTTGTTCATATGGTCAATGTCTGGTCAACTGAGCTGGGAATGTGTGTTGGCCAGCAAAAAGTCGCTGACAAATCTAACGAGATCACGGCAATACCTGAGCTACTCCAACTTCTTGAATTAAAAGGGTGTTTGGTCAGTATTGATGCAATGGGTACACAGGTCAAAATTGCTGACACCATCCTCAAGAAGTCGGGGGATTACCTGCTTGCGGTGAAAGACAACCAACCTAGCCTCAATACTGAAGTAAAAGAACAGTTCCAAGCGTATTGGGATAAGAATGAAAGCGATGTTTCGGGGCACGGCTTTACTGAACAATTTGACTCAGAACATGGGCGAAAAGAGCATCGACGTTGTTGGGTTCTGGTGGTTGATGAAAGCATGCCAGTTTGCCAGCAGTGGAAAGCGAAGACGATCATAGCCGTGCAGGCTGAGCGAATTGAAAATGGCAAAGGCTATGATTTCGTGAGATTTTATATAAGTAGCCGAGCGTTGGATGCCACCTCAGCGCTGAAGGCAACCCGAGCGCACTGGTCGGTAGAAAATCTGCTGCACTGGACTTTAGATATTGCGTTCGGAGAGGATCAACTTCAGGCCAGAGCGGGCTTCGCTGGGGAAAACTTAGCGGTCATCAGGCAGTGGATACTGAACATGCTGAAGCAAAACAAATCACGTAATCTAAGCATGGCCAACAAGCGCAGGCTCTGCTGTCTGAATGAACAATATTTGTTCGAATGTATGGGGTTGTTCAAAGTATAAACACTGATGCGTCAGCCCTGTGGTGCTGGCCCTGCAAGCCCAGCGGGGCTGGTTGCATCCCCTGTCTCGCAAGGAACAGGACGAGATCACCGCCCGCCTCATCACTCAGCTGGCTATCAAGACGCCGGGGCCGGAGCAGCCCATCCAGTTTCTCTCCGGGGGCAACCAGCAGAAGGTGCTGCTGGCCCGCTGGCTGCTGACCAAGCCGCAGTTCCTGATCCTGGACGAACCCACCCGGGGCATCGACGTGGGGGCCCACGCCGAGATCATCCGCCTCATCGAATCCCTCTGCGCCAACGGGCTGGCTCTGCTGGTCATCTCCTCGGAGCTCGAGGAACTGGTGGGCTACGCCGATCGGGTGATCGTCCTGCGCGATCGAAAACAGGTGGCAGAGCTTGCAACGGACGCCCTCAGCGTCCCTGCCATCATGAACGCCATTGCATGCGAGGCCTGATATGACGTCATCCACTCTTCCCCTCTCCAAGGGGACCAGCCGCCCCCGCCGGCCCTGGCCCACGGGCTCGGCCCAATGTGTCGCCCTGGTGGGCGTGCTGCTCATCAATGCCCTGGTCGCCGACAACTTCTTCGCCATCCACATCCAGGATGGCCGACTGTTTGGCAGCCTCATCGACATCCTCAACCGCTGCGCCCCGGTGGCCCTGCTCGCCCTCGGCATGACGCTGGTCATCGCCACCGGCGGCATCGATCTGTCGGTGGGGGCCGTGATGGCCATCAGCGGGGCCACCATGGCCAGCCTGGCCACCGGCGGTCACAGCCTGCCGGTCATTCTCGCCTCCGTCATCGGGGTGGGCCTCCTGTGCGGCCTGTGGAACGGCCTGCTGGTGGCGGTGTTCAAGATCCAGCCCATCGTCGCCACCCTGATCCTCATGGTGGCAGGCCGGGGCATCGCCCAGCTCATCACCGAGGGGCAGATCATCACCTTCAACAACGACGCCCTCGCCTGGATCGGCAGCGGCTCCCTCTTCTATCTGCCCACCCCGGTCATCATCACCCTGGGCATGGCGCTGCTGCTCTGGCTGCTGACCAAGCGCACCGCCCTCGGCCTCTTCATCGAAGCGGTGGGGATCAACATCAAGGCCGCCAAGAACGCCGGGCTCAACACCCCCATGGTGGTGATCGCCACCTACCTGTTGAGCGGCATGATGGCCGCCGTCGCCGGCATGATAGTCACCGCCGACATCCGGGGGGCCGATGCCAACAACGCCGGGCTCTGGCTCGAAATGGACGCCATCCTGGCGGTGGTGATAGGAGGCACCTCCCTGATGGGGGGGCGCTTCAACCTCGCCCTCTCCCTGGTCGGCATACTGATCATCCAGGGGGTGAACACCGGGATCCTGCTCTCCGGCTACCAGCCCCAGTGGAACCAGATCGTCAAGGCCATGGTGGTGCTGGCGGTGCTGGTCATGCAGTCGCCGGCCCTCAACCACCTGTTCCAGCGAGGGACTCGCCATGTTTAAACGCAACCTCCCCCTGATGGTGACCATCATGGTCTTCGTGCTGGGCTATCTGCTCTGCCTGGCCTCCTTCCCCGCCTTCATGTCCACCCGCATCATCTGCAACATACTGACGGACAACGCCTTTCTCGGCATAGTGGCGGTGGGCATGACCTTCGTCATCCTCTCGGGGGGCATCGATCTCTCGGTGGGCGCCGTCATCGCCTTCACCGGCGTGCTACTGGCCAAGCTTATCGGGGATCTGGGGGTCAGCCCCGTGCTGGCCATCCCCCTGGTGCTGGTGCTCGGAGCGGGCTTTGGCGCCCTCATGGGCTGGCTCATCGACACCCTGAAGATCCCCGCCTTCATCATCACCCTGGCGGGCATGTTCTTCCTGCGGGGGGCCAGTTTTCTCATCTCGGAGCAGTCCCTGCCCATCGATCACCCCACCTTCACCTATCTGTCGAGCCTGTCGTGGAAGATACCGGGCGGTGGTCGCCTGAGCCTGCTGGCCCTCATCATGCTGGCGGTGGTGGTCTTCGGCATCCTGCTCGCCAACCGCACCCGCTTTGGCAACAACGTCTACGCCATCGGCGGCAACGCCACCTCGGCGGCCCTGATGGGGATCTCGGTGCGCCACACCACCATTCGCATCTACCTGCTCTCCACCACCCTGGCGACCCTGGCAGGCATCGTGTTTGCGCTCTATACCTCGGCGGGCTATCCGCTCGCCGCCGTCGGGGTGGAGCTCGATGCCATCGCCGCCGTGGTCATTGGCGGCACCCTGCTGAGCGGCGGGGTGGGCACCGTCTTCGGTTCTCTATTCGGGGTGCTGATCCAGGGGTTGATCCAGACCTACATCAACTTCGACGGCACCCTCAGCTCCTGGTGGACCAAGATCATCATCGGCCTGCTGCTGTTCAGCTTCATCGCCCTGCAGCGCCTGCTGATCCTGGTTTCGGAACACCGCAAAGCCAACAAGCCAGGTCCCTTCAAGCGCCAGGCGTCTGCCGCCGCCCAGCCCGAGTGAGGTATCAGCAAGACTCTGGTGGCAGAAAATAACGCGGGCAAGGCGCTCCCGTGCGCCCTCCCCGCCTGGCCGTCACGGGTCCGGCGCAGAGGATGGGGAGGCAGCGGGGGCGCTCACAGGGCCCGGCCCCAACCTCCCGCACGCCCCTTTGAGGGGTGACACCGTCCTTGGAGGGCACTCAGGTCAATCGCTCCACCAGGGGCTGCCCTCATGGGGGTTCAGCACCTCCAGAGGCTCCCCCATGACAGGCGTGGTCAGGGGGATCTGTTGCTCGGCAGCCAGTCGGGCAATCTGCTCAAGCGGATCGTTCCAGCGGTGCATGGCCAAATCGAAGGTGCCGTTGTGCACCGGATAGAGCCATTTCCCCCCAAGATCGTGAAACGCCTGCGCCGTCTGAGCCGGGAGCATGTGCACCAGCTCCCAGCGCTTGTCGTAGGCCCCGGTCTCGAGGAAGGTCACGTCGAACGGACCGTAGCGCCTGCCAATGGCCTTGAAACCGTCGAAGTAGCCGCTGTCACCGCTGAAGAAGAGGTTGACCCCCTCGCCGCGAATGACCCAGGAGGCCCAGAGGGTCTGGTTGCCGTCCCCGAGGCCACGACCGGAGAAATGCTGGGCCGGAGTCGCTACCAGGGTGACACCGCCCACTCGGGTCTGCTGCCACCAGTCCAGTTCGCGGATCTTCTCCTTCGCAATTCCCCAGGCCATGAGGCGCGCCCCCACCCCGAGGGGCGTGATGAAGTGGCCGACCTTCTCCTGCAGCGCCAGTATGGCCCCGTGATCGAGATGGTCGTAGTGATCATGGGAGAGGATCACCCCCTCGATGGGAGGCAACGCTTCCAGGGTGATGGGCGGCTGATGCCAGCGCTTGGGGCCGAACCACTGCACCGGCGAGGCCCGCTCGCTGAACACGGGATCCGTCAGCCAGAACGTGCCCTGCAACTTCAGCAGCAGAGTGGAGTGGCCGAGGCGCCACACGCTGTTGTCCGGCGCCGCGATGACCCCCTCCCGGGTCATGACCTGTACCGGAATGGCGCGATCCGGCACCGTGCCCTCAGGCTTGGCGAACAGGAAGTCCCACCAGAGCCTGGCCCCTTCCCAGAGGCTTCGCGCCTGGGGTGTCACGGCATTGTTGAACCGGCCCCCCTGATATTGCGAGGAGTCCGGGTGTTCGGGCAGGCCCGGTTTGAGTAGAGATGCGATCATGCCAATCATCAGGGCTCCTTTGAGCAACCACAGAAAACGACGCCCCTCAAGGGCGCGAAAAGAGGCTGACGGGTTCTGCAATCTGACACGCCTGCCAGCCTGGTATCTGGTGAGTCGGGAGCAACCCCTGCACGGGGCCGCAACTTCCGTAAAACAGAGCGGAAGAGCTGCACCGCATGAAACCGGTGCCCGGCGTCTCCAGCAACGGCAAGATAGCCTCTCCGAGCTCCCGCCACCAGAGGGGGTCGCGTTGCCGCGTGGCCCCGGCATGGTGTCGCGTCAAGCGCATGGCCTCACCTGCTCTGCCAGCGCCAACAAAAGGAGGCGTCAGATGGCGTACTGCAAGAGCTTGCAGTGCTGAAAGTCAGAAGATGGCTGGGCCATAGAGGCCACGGGAGGTGACTGAGGGAAAGCATGATCTCAAGGGGACAGTGCTGAAGATCAAGAGGAAGTTTGAGCCAGGCGCGGTCTGAAGCCTGATAAACGCCCATAGGGCACAGGCTCACCTTGCGGTAGAGCAAATAGCATGTGAAGAGAGCTGAAAATGCACTTTGAAGACTCCTGATTCATCCACATGAAGTGGATTACCAAGAGGTCTGAAGGGGGTATTAGCTGTAACTTGTTGAATGGCAGAAACAGGTGGTGGCCCTACCAGCCACATCCCGGCACTCGAGTCCCCCGCCTTGGCTGCTACCTTCCGGTCCTGACCAGGTCGACGGGTTATCAATGCGAGCCCAAATAAATCAGGCACTTAGGGATGGAACTGATTGCCATCACAGTGTTCTGAAACCTCAACAAGCGAGAATCCGCCGGAAGTACGGTCATCCACATCAAGTGGACATGCTTAAATTGGTAACAAACAGGCCAATCCTACCCGCCCTCTCCCGTACACTGCAAGCACCTCATTACAGGCCCCATCCCCTCCCTCAACAGCTCAACAATCAACCCAATATTGAGCAAAATGAAATCTAATGGTAACTTTGGGTCTCACTTAAACCCGAGGTGACATATGGCTACGAACACAGGCAAAGGCTATCGACAAGGTTCCGTCAACGACCGTACCCAAGTTCAGAACCCGGTTAATGGGAACTGGACGAAACGCGATACGGATAGCGGCAAGTTTATCGAGCAGAAACAAGGTGGGGAGCCCTTCAAAGGGGTAGCCAAAGAAACCGACAACCGCCGGAAGTGAGTTCATCGATGACCGACCAGTGTTCTTGTGGCCAGCCCCTCAACCATTCAGTTGTGTTCCATCAAAACGGGCAGAAACTCAAAAGCTGCCCGAGCTGTTCAGAACAGGCTGGCGTTCATGTGTTCTATCGGGCAGGAGAATTCGGATTCAGACGGATGGCTGGTGTAACCAGGATACAATCATGGTGTCGTGGTTGCCGAGCCAAGCACCGCTACCGGCTTGATGCCTTGCATACCTGCTAAAGAAAAGGAGCTCTGATGTGAGCTCCTTCAAGTCTACTAGGCCAGAATCGCCACTGCCGGAAACAGCAGAAGCAAATGGAACACCAACAGGATCGGGGTCGGATAGCCCTGCACCTTCCCCAGCTCCTCTTTTACCCCCTCTGATAACGCATCGCTATTACGGTAGCAAGGCAGTACGAAGAGCATGGCAAAACCGAGGTAGACCATACCGGCACCTATCTGGCCCACAGCTTCGTACTGTGACATCGCGAAATCAATCAAGGGGTTCCCAGCCATGCCATCACGTTTAAAGCGGATAAACCATCCGAACATGATGCCTGCTGTTGTCATACCAACCGACGCCAGGGCAATGACTCGTAGCTTACTCTGAGCCATCCCTATCGCCCTCAGCCGCTTTTCGAGGCAGATAAAGCTGATCAGGGCCCAGTGGAATGACCAAAAGGCCGCGACCAACAGCATGATCGGCAAGCCAGGGAAGCGATTTGACCGAAAGCCTGCCATTCCCAACCCAAAGTAGAACACGATGACTACCACTGCAGTTAACCATATCCCCCACAAGTGAGCCTTTAACATCCCTGAGAGGTAGGCGTTGTAACTGCATATGCCCCCCCGCTGGTAGGGATTATTGTTGACCTCACTCGAATCTAGCTCAGGGTCTCTACGCAGCGACTGCTTCAGCCACAGACGATAACGGGCCCATTTGCTCGCCATCTGTGTCGAAAACGTCTCCCGCTGCTCGAAGAACCGGCCGGACTCTTGTTTCGTCTTCTCTTGTTCCATGTCGTTTTCCTTGTTGTCAAAACTATTCATTCGCCAGACAGTCCACGCAAGATCCGCTGCACACTGGAGAGACTGATCCCCGTTCGACGTGCGATTTCGGCCTTGGCTAGTCCCCGTTCAGCGAGTGACAGCACCTCCTCCCCTTTAGCCATGGCGGTCGGCTTGCGACCTTTGTAGACCCCACGCTGTTTTGCCATAGCAATCCCTTCTGCCTGACGCTCCAGCATCAGCTCCCGCTCAAACGTGGCGATGGCACCGATCATGGTTAACATCAGTTTTCCGGTAGGTGTCGAGGTATCGATACCCAGATTCAAAATCCTCAGAGCAACCCGCTTAGCGTGCAGGTACTCCGAGATCTCCAACAGGTGGCGAGTGTTGCGAGCCAAGCGATCCAGCTTGGTCACCATCACCACGTCTCCCTCACGAACAAAATCCAGCATCAACGAGAGCTGCGGGCGATCATCCTTGGCCCCGCTCACCTTCTCCTGAAATATCTTGCTGCACTCTGCCAGTGCCTGAAGCTGGGCATCCAGGCTCTGCCCCACAGTGCTGACACGTGCATATCCCACCAGTGCCATGGTCTCCTCCTGGTCAATAGGGCAAGGTACACTGACGTGACCGGTCAGAAGGTCGAAAGGAACCCATATGACCGGCAAAAAGTGGCACTTTCGCTCGCGTCACACGGGCTTGGTCTATTGACCTGAGCCAGTGATACAAATGAAAACGGGCCGCTCCGTGATGGAGGGCCCGCAGGGGTAGTCAACCAGATGCTCTGGCTGCTCTATCTATTGGTCATGCAGGGTGCCGACCAGGGGATCTCAATGACGCGTCGACCCGCCAGGCATCCGTAATACCTTGGCCAGCTCCTCAGCGTGAGCCTTGTCACGGGCGATTAGGCGGATCATCAGGGTTCCCCCTGCAATGGCAACCAGAGTCACCGAGGTCAGGATCATTTTGTTCATGGGTAGTCCTCTTCGTTCATGTTGTAGAAGTGTGGCGGCATGTAGCGGGCCATCATCGCGTTGACGATGACCGACGCAAATGCCGTCAGGGCTGCCTTCAAGGCGTCCAGCAGCAAGGTTTTCATGAAGTCATTCATGGCGATTACTCAGGGGTTATCTTCAGGCGGTAGACCTCCATCCGGTGATAGTCGAGAAAGTTCCTCTCCCAGAGCCGGTAGAGGTCCATGGTGGTGGCCAGTGGCCGCTCTCCACTCCAGAGCTGTGATGCCAGCCCGGCGTTGAAGTCAAAATCGAGATCCTTGACCAGCTCGCCACCGAGGTAAGTGAACTCAGTAACGTAGGCCATCCCCCAGCTGCCAGCCCGTTTCTCCAGACGGATTTCGACCGGACGGTAACCACCGGTGTCGGCGGAATAATCGTGACTGCGGAAGTTGAGGGTCAGGGCGGTGGCGTCGGGGTAGCTGCCGATGATCTTGGTGAACAAAGCCTGTAGCGGTTTGGATGGGGTCATAGCAACCCCCGCTCGG
Source organism: Aeromonas sp. R5-1 (assembly GCF_040908265.1). Lineage (NCBI taxonomy): Bacteria > Pseudomonadati > Pseudomonadota > Gammaproteobacteria > Aeromonadales > Aeromonadaceae > Aeromonas > Aeromonas sp. R5-1. Next base: position 80,851 of record NZ_JBFODJ010000045.1, on the reverse strand, counting down.
CAAACGAGAAGATGTCGTGCTGTCCCACCACAAAGTGGTCGAGCACTCGCACGTCTACCATCTCAAGCAGATCCTTGAGACGAGCGGTAACAGCCTTGTCGGCATCCGAGGGGTCGACCATACCGGAGGGGTGGTTGTGGGCCAGAATGACCGCAGCGGCGTTTCTGTTAAGGGCCGCCTTGACCACCTCACGGGGGTGAACGGTGCCTGCATTGATGGTGCCGAAGAACAGCTCCTGGTAATCGAGCAGTCGGTGTTGATTGTCGAGCAGCATGACGGCGAACACTTCCCGCTCGTACTCCCCCATCTTGAGCCGAAGGAAGTCTGCTGCCGCTTTGGGTTGAGTGAAGGCATTGCCAAGATGCCGCTGTCGGCTCTCCAGAATGGCCAATGCCTGATTGATGATGTGATCGCCCTGTCCGGGTTGATCATCATAGTGTTGTGACATAACAGTAACCTCGCGTCGTTTGGGTACACGAGTTACTTATGCCAGGGGGCTTGGTTGTTATTGAATCCGAACGGAACTGGTATAAGGGGTGCAGGGGCCCACATTCACCTATGAGCCCTCTTAGAAATTTTTAGACGGATTTCACGGTTTTCCCTTTTATGACGCGATATGTTTCCACTCGTGGTCAAAAAAGAGGGATTAAAACCCACTTGAGACCAATTGTTAGCAATATCGTCTCGTTTTGTGTGAAGGAGAACACCAGTGGCAACTACTCATTTTATCCCCGCTCAGCCCAGTGAGTACGGTTACATCATTGTCGAACCAAATGACAACGGAGAAACGACCCTAGAGCGTTACCCATTGCTCGGGTACGCCGTCAAGATTACAGAAGGTGGGCCAGAAGATCTCAAGATACAGACGCTGCCGGTCTGCACAACAGGTGAGAGCTTCACCCCGAACTTCATCCAGCGCTATGACGGCACCTTCAGTCAAGCGGAAGGCGATCAACTCTGCTACTCCCTGTCAGAGATGATGAACCATTTCGGTTTCGAAGCAGATGATCTGCATACTCTGCCCCCGGCAAATGCCAAAGAGCTATCAGGATACGTCTGGCGTCCACTGCGGAACCCGCAAGGCTAATATCTGCTGATTTTGAATCTGGCCCTTTTGCCCGCCATCAAAGGCAAAGGGGTCATTTTGGATGTTCAATCTGCTGAAATTTCAGCATTTTATAGAACTTTTTCTGTATGAAATCTCGTAGAAAAAGTTCTTAAATCTGCCAAAATTTCAGCAGATCGGCAGACCTCCTCGACCTACCTAGCCTAGGATGGTGTTCCCACTTCCTTTGCTCGGTCTCGTTGCCCGCTGAAGGAGCACGTCAACCCTGACATGCACCTCCAGCAAACGCCTACTGGCTCTGTGCCCGTAATGACTGATGGCCAGCCAAGCCCTCGAGCAGCAAGTCCAGCAGCATATTCTGCAACGCCCTGGCTTTATCGGGGTGAGAGAGGTACGTCAGCGACATGCCCTGCTGGGTTTCCATTCGTCCGATAACGGCTTCATCCACTGCATTCGGGAAATCGCCATGCAGAATCGATTCCCGTGGGTTATTGCGGACCTGCTCCATCAGGGGGCCGTTCTCGCTTAGCTTGCTGACCATCCCCTGCACCCAGTCGAGCTTGTCCCCATCAGTCACGTCCAGGCCAAACAGATCGTTCATCCGAGCCAGCAGTTCGGAGAGGAAATCCTTCTTCTCCTCTTTCGGCTTGGCGCTGCCGAGGGAGGCGATCCCCTCCAGCCCATAACCGGCCGCATTCTCTTTGAGTTGCAGATCCTGTGTCCGCTTGGCCTTAAGGTGGTAGTGGCTCAGCATCACCGAGGAAAGGTCTACTTGCTCTTCATCCAGTACCTCTTCCCGCAGCAGAGGCAACAGGTGACGAGCAAAGACACACAGCCGTTCCATGTCGTAATCGTCGAAGGGGGTGATCTGGGAGACAAACTCGTAGAACCGCACATAGCCGTTGAGGTTCTTCTTGAACAGCTCCAACACCGAACGGGCTTCCCCGGCCTCTTTCAACCGCCGCTCGGCGTTGGCCTGATCACTCCCTGAGCCGCCCTGTTCGATCAGCCACTTGAGCTGGGTCCGGCACTCCCGAATAGCATCGATGGCCAGCCGGTAACGCTTGGCGAAGCGATCTCTGGCCGGAACGGCGTGCCGCAAGAAGGCATCGGCCCCCCGTTTGGGGTCGAAGTAGGCATCGGTAAACGCTACCACCTCGGGCCAGGTGAAGATCCCTTCGCCCTTGAGCTTGTGGAACAGGTCATAGATCAGGTTGGGGTCCGACACCGAGTCGAGCGTGGCGGTTTCGTAATACTTTTGGAACTCTTCCAGCACATCCTGCGGGTCGTTCACGAAGTCGAGCACATAGGTACTCTCCTTGCCCGGATAGGTGCGATTGAGCCGCGAGAGGGTCTGGATGCAGTCCACCCCGGTCAGCTTCTTGTCCACATACATGGCACACAGCTTGGGCTGATCGAACCCTGTCTGGAACTTGTTGGCCACCAGCATCACCTGATAGTCAGCCGTATCGAACGCCTTACGCATGTCCCGGCCCTTCAGCTCCGGGTTCATGTTCCGCTCGTTCCACGTCTGTCCCTCGTCCTCGATGTCGCCCGAGAAGGCCACCATGGCCCGAATGGCTTGATAACCCTGGTCCTTAACGTACTTGTCGAACGCCAGCTTGTAGCGGACCGCCTCCATCCGGCTGCTGGTCACCACCATCGCCTTGGCTTGACCGGCCAGCAGCGGTGCAACGTGCTGGCGGAAGTGCTCGACTATCACCTGCACTTTCTGGCCAATGTTGTGCGGGTGCAGCCGGACCCACTGGGATAGCTTGCGCTTGGCCTTCTTGCTGTCCACTTCTGCATCAGCCGCTTCGCTCTCCATCGCCAGCTTATAGGCCAGTTGGTAGCTGGTGTAGTTCCGCAGCACGTCAAGGATGAACCCCTCCTCGATCGCCTGGCGCATGGTGTAGACATGGAATGGCTCGGGTTTGTTCTCATCAGAAATGGGCAGATGGGGCTTGGGCGGGCGACCGAACAGCTCCAGCGTCTTGGCCTTCGGGGTAGCAGTGAAGGCGAAGTAGCTGATGTTCTGGCTGCCGCCACGGGCAGCCAAGGTCAGGTTCATCACATCCTCGGCCGAGAGCTCTTCTTCATCATTCAACTGCTCGGCCATCAACACCTCACGCAGCTGACGGGCAGTCTTGCCGGTCTGGCTGGAGTGAGCCTCGTCGGCCACCACCGCAAAGCGGCTGGCCTTCAGGCTGGAGCTCTCCTGAATCGCCTTGAGCACATGGGGGAAGGTCTGAATGGTGACGATAATGATGGGAGTGCCGCTGGTCAGTGCCTCGGCCAACTGAGCAGATTTGCTGCCATCCCCCTCTTCCCGATTAATGCGGGAGATCACCCCGGATGCGTGATCGAACTGAGCGATGGTCTCCTGCAACTGGCTATCGAGCACGGTCCGGTCGGTGACGACAATGACGGAATTGAATAGCTTATCCCCGTCACGCCGCAGCGACGCAAGCTGATGGGTCAACCAGGCGATAGAGTTCGACTTGCCAGAGCCCGCCGAGTGCTGGATCAGGTACTTCTGGCCGCTGCCTTCCTGCCGGAGGGTCGCCAACAGCGTCTCCACCACCTTCCACTGGTGATAGCGGGGGAAGATCATCGTCTCTTTCTTCTTGAGACGGCCCAGTGCGTCCTCATCCAATTTCACCTGCAGATGCAGATAGCGGCCCAGAATATTGAGGAAGGTCTCAGGCGCGAAAATCTCCTGCCATAGGTACTCGCTGGCATAGCCTGTCTCAGGCTGATCGTTCCCTGCCCCACCCTTGGCGGTGCCCCGGTTGAACGGCAGGAAGAAGGTATCTGCTCCGGCCAGCTTGGTGGTCATCGCCACCTCAAACTGATTGACGGCAAAGTGCACCAGTGCTCCGCGACGAAAAGCCAGCAAGGGCTCACGCTTGCCCGCCGTCACCAGTGGGCGGTCGAAGCGGTACTGCTGCTTGGCGTTCTCCAGGCTCTGTTTGAAGCAAGACTTGAGCTCCAGCGTTGCCACCGGAATACCGTTGAGAAACAGAGTGAGATCGAGCCGCCCCTCATAGCCATGGGGGCTATAGACCAGCTCTGGCACCACCCGCAGCCGGTTCTTGGCATAACGCTCGACGAGCTCTGGGTTAAGGTCATGGTCAGGCTTGAAAGTAGCCACTGCTAGCCGATGCCCTCTGTCCTCTACCTGATGACGGAGTAACCACAAGGTGCCCCGCTCATCGCTCTCAAGGGATCGAGCCACGGCGTTGAGCAGATGACGCTCTGGCTCCTCACCGTAGGTCTTGCAGTATTTCTGCCACCCCTCTGGCTGGCTCTCCTGCACATAGGCGATCAAATCTTCGGGGTAGAGGGCTCGCTCTTTGTCGTAGCGAGACGACTCACCGACCAGCCAACCTGATGCAGCCAGTTGCTCGATGATATGATCCTGAAAGGCCTTCTCCCGAGCCCTATTTTCCAAACTGAGGTCCTGACTCATGACTGACCCCCTCGGGCCAGCAGTACCTGATACAGCGCCTGCATCGCCGCCAGATGTCCCGGCAGCCGGCGATAGATCTCGACCGCAAGATCTTCCTTGTAGGTATGCGAGGTCAGGTTGCGATCTTTGAGCATCGACAACCAGGCCGTTTCATCGGCCAGCCAATGGGCCGCATAGGCTTGGCTCATGCACTCACGGGGGGTATTGGCTTCGATACCTTCCGCCGCCAGCGCCTTTTTCAGGGTCTTCCAGGTCAGTTCGATACAGAACTCGAAGCGTTGGATGCTGGCATCGACCACCAGCGGTTGGCTCGCGTCATAGCTCAGGGATTCGGCGAGACGTTGCAGGGCGTTGCCAAGGGCAACCAGATTCAGATCCAGACTCATTGCACTTCCTTAAGGCGTCATTCGTCGGTAGAGAGGCACCCTGTCACGCAGGATGGCCTGATACAGCAGGCTCTGGGGCGACTCCTCATCGAGTCGCACACAATCGATAGGGAGCAGGGTATCGGCCTCATCGATGATCGCCAACACCTGCTGCCATTGCGCCTCGCAGGCACCGGGGCACTCGATGGCGAGATCGATATCGGAGCGTTCACGCTGCTCACCCCGGGCTCGCGAGCCAAATAGCCAGATCGCCTCGACAAACGGTAATCTCGCCAGTGCCTGTAGAAATTGGTAATCGGCAAGCTGCATACCAGACCTCAGTATTTCTTATGCTCATTGGCTTGGCTGTAGAGAAGGAATTCCATCTGCGACATGATCCGGGCTTCTTCTCGCAGACGACGACCCAGGTCGCGGCAAAACAGTACCCGGTTGGCATCGACAATGGCAAAGGCGAGCGGAATGGGGGCCTGATTGATATCGACCACCGACAACTGCCCCTCGGCCAGCCCCAAGGCTCGCTGCCAGTCGAGAGCCAGCAACTCCGGCCGCAACCGGTTGTCGAGAAGGTCAGCTAACTTAACCGGATCAAACGCCACCGCCAGATCCCAGTCGCTATGGGGGCCTGCGGTCCCCTTGGCTTGGGAACCATAGAGCCACAACACAGCGACCTCGGGATGGGTGGCAGCGAGCTCGGACAATTGTTGCAGAATTCGATCATCGTTAAATGGCATCAGAATCCCTTACGCAACACAACTCACTGCAACGATACGATACCCACCAATTCTGTAGCTGCTTGGTTGATAAATGGCCTGCATTGTGACGTATGATTTCATTCAGATAAAAGCAAACGCTTTGTTGTGCTTCTTCGGCGACTTTGGCACATGTCGAGATATCAGGCTCAGCTCGAAGCATGAGCATATGTTGGCTTACTGCCTTGCGGATCTTCTTGTCGTACTCCTTGAGTAGCCGTCTATCAATAACCGCCACAGACTTCCCACCACGCTGTAATGGCGTTGCCAATCGATGATCAGCCTTCTTCAGCATTTTTGTGCGATCAGTTATATCCATCGCAGCCTGGTAAACCGAGGTCAGAGCTGAAATCCCACTCAAAAATAGGTTCGCCAGTTCATAACTCATACAGCCACCTCGTCGGCGGGGGTCGTCCAGCCCCGAAGATCGATCTTGCCGGTGACTGCGGCGGCAATCAGGGCTGTGCGGCGTTCTTGCATTAGTACAATAGCTTGTTCAGCTTTAGCAACTAACAGATTTAATTTTTGTTCTTCCTGAGTAACAAACTCAACTATTTCAGATTGCTCATGCAATGAAGGAAGAGCAATATTCTGATCTTTAATCATTGTTCCAGTGATCAACGGCTGAGTATTTTGATTCGCTAGTTTGTTAAGGTTCAAACTTTTCAAGTAATGTGCTGCAAAATTTACTGAAATCTTACTACTTAGTCCAATAAGCAATGCATTATCGGTAACCCAGCATTCTCCATCAACAAGATGAACGTTGCCACATAATGCCCCGACCCTTCCTACTACAAGCGGAGTTGCTTGGTTTTTATGTGACGTATAACCCATCACACCATTCCCACCAATAACCGGATAAATAGCTGATTCTGATGGTTCTAAATCAAAATGTTGATTACTAAGATATTCTCCACTGGATACTCGTAAATACCATCTGAGCGAACCAACCTTCCAATGCTCCGGCACTTGGCCTAACCACTCGACGCCGGAGTCTTTCATGGGGGCATTGGGGTTGAGGCCCTTGGTGACGGCGTGGGAGATCACTGCCTGCCGCTTCTCTTTGAGCAGTTCGATCAGCCGCTGCTGCTGGGCAATCAGCCGATCGATCCGGGCGGTTTCGTAGTCGAGGAATTCAAAAATCTTACTCTGCTCCTGTTTGCTGGGTAGCAGTAGTTCAATCAACTTAAATTCATCAGGATCTAAATCCCACTGATTTACTCTAATCCCCTTTGAACGACTCATATACTGAGTGATATAAATTGGGTTTCTCAGCAGGTAATGAACATATCTCGGGTGTGCCAACTCAAATAATTTATTGCTTGGCTCGTAGACAAAGTATGCAGGGCTAACAATTCCCTCATACTCTGAGACTGCGATGGAACCTTGCCACGCCTTCATCTTATTCATAACCAAGTCGTTAGGACGAACAAGTTGATATGGAGCCAGATCATCCGATTCTTTATTATTATTGTCATCCCGGCTAGATTTTGGAATCACACCATAATCTCGATATACGGAGAGCAACTCTTTCTCGCTATGCCCCGTTCTCTTGATACGTGAAAACAACCGGCCCACCGGAATAGTGAGCCATTCGTTCGGAATATCTCCCAACCACTCCACCCCAGAATCCTTATATTTCGGATAGGGATGATATTTGCCAGCCAACTCTTTCTGCTGGGTTGCCACTGCCTGACTCATGAATGCACCTCCGCTAGCAGTTGCATAATCTCCTTGGCCACTGCATCGAGCTCTGCATCTATAGCCGCCAGATCGCGAGGCGGCTGGTACTGGTAGAAGTGGCGGTTAAAGGGGATCTCGTAGCCAACGATACCCACCTGGCCATCGAGCGGGTCGGTTTTACTGGTGTCTATCCAGGCATCCGGCACATGGGGCAACACTTCACGCTGCAGATAGTTGTAAATATCTTCCCCCAGCGGCACATTTTCGTTATCCCGCAGATCCGGGTTGGCTTCCGGCTCGCCTTTGGCTTTACACACCTCGGCGGCGTCGTCCTGCTCAGCTAGATGGCTCACCAACAGCTTAAAGGCTGGGGCTGGCAGCTTGACCTCCCCCAGCAGCTTGGTCAGTTGCTTTTTGAATTTGTCGCGAGAGAGCAACTTGGCCTCAGCGAACTGGCCCAAGGCAGTGAGAATGGCAGACTGCAGGGTGCCATCGAGCTTGGCCCAACCCTTATCGGCAGTGAGGCTGGCAAGGCGCTCGGCATCCTGCGGATAGAACGCCAGTTTCAGCGGCCGCTCCACCATGATACGGCGATAACCGAAGGCGGTGGTGGGGAAGATCTTGGCGATGGACCCTTCTTCATAACGGCTGGCGAGGCGGACGATTTGCTCAATGGCCTCGTCGCTCAGTTGCTTACGCTTGGAGCCCAACGACTTACGCATTGGGCTGTGCATGTCGCTGGCGTTGATCAGCAGTACCTTGCCCTTACGCTCGGCCGGTTTGTGGTTCGACAGCACCCAGATATAGGTGGCGATGCCGGTGTTGTAGAACATGTCGGTGGGCAGGGCCACCAGGGTATCGAGCAGGTCGTGCTCGAGGATATAGCGGCGGATCTCGCTCTCGCCGCTACCCGCCCCACCGGTAAAGAGCGGAGAGCCGTTGAGGATGATGCCGATGCGGGCGCCCTCCGGCTTCATCTTGGCGATCAGATGTTGCAGGAACAACAGCGATCCATCGGAGACACGGGGCAGACCCGCCCCGAAGCGGCCGCTGTGGCCCTTTAGCAAGTGTTCGTCCCGGACTTGCTTCTCGACCTTCTTCCAGTCCACCCCGAATGGTGGGTTGGAGAGGCAGTAGTCGAACTTATCCAGCGACAACTGGTCGTCGGAGAGGGTGTTGCCGAGCTTGATGTTGCTGATGTCCTGCCCCTTGATCAGCATGTCGGCCTTGCAGATGGCAAAGGACTCGGGGTTGAGCTCCTGGCCAAAGGTTGCGAGACGTGCCGCCGGGTTCAGCTCGTGCAGATACTCCATGCCGCAGGAGAGGAAGCCGCCGGTGCCAGCGGTGGGATCATAGATGGTTCGCACCACGCCCGCAGTGGTCAGAGCCTCGTCATCAGCCGCAAACACCAGAGATGTGGTCAGCCGCACTATATCGCGGGGGGTGAAGTGCTCACCGGCGGTCTCATTGGAGCTTTCGGCAAACTTGCGGATCAGCTCCTCAAACACCAGACCCATGTGGTAGTTGTCGACGGTTTCGGGGGAGAGATCGACGTTGGCGAAGTTGCGAACCACCTTGTAGAGCAGGTCGGCATCTTCCAGCAGATCGATGCTGGCGGCAAAGTTGAAGTGCTCGAACACCTCGAATGCCTCACGGGAAAAGCCCCGCACATAGGCATCCAGGTTATCGCCAATCTGCTTCTCGCCAAGGTTGTCGAGGGTGAGCTTGGCGGTGTTGTAGAAGCTCTGTCCGGCGGCATTGAGCAGCAGCTTATGGCGGGCCAGCTCGGGCAGCGCCTTGGTGCTCTCGGCGGTGGCCAGCACCTTGTCACGGGTCGGGGCCAGCACGCACTCAAGACGACGTAGCACGGTGAACGGCAGAATGATGCGGCCGTACTGGGACTGCTTGAAATCACCTCGCAGGAGGTCAGCCACCGACCAGATGAGATTGGCAAGGGAGGAGATATTGGTTGTCATGGAAACCCCGTGGGACGCTCGAAATAGCGTGATCCTATCACAGCATCTGGCCTCCAGTCGTGGCCTCGGAGCAGGCTGCGTAAATCTGCCGTTTTTGATTTTCCCGTTTGGCCCACCAACAAGGGCAAAAGGGCCAATTAGGGTGCTCAATCTGCGGAAATTTCAGCATTTTATAGAACTTTTTCTGTGTGAGACTTCGTAGAAAAAGTTCTTAAATCTGCCAAAATTTCAGCAGATCGGCAGACCTCATATCCCACCTATTTGGCGGGGCGGAGGGCAGCTATCAACTTAGCAAGGAATGTCACTACATCACCTGTTGTCAATCATTAGAATATTTCATGAATAGCCGTTTTTGCGTTGTTCACAACGAAAACTCGAAATGGGACCTTGGGGAGGAAAAAAGAGGGGTTGTATTGCTTCTGCCGATCCGTATAGTCGGGGTTGTCGGCGGGCAGACGCCCCCGCACATCGCACCTTGGCTCACGCCATAGGCCCACGGGGGGCGCTGTTACCCGATCTGATTACCGCCGCTTGGAACACACTCAACCTAATTTTAGTTCCACAGCAGCGGTCATCTAAGAGGAGAGACATCATGTCTCAATTCACCAAGTTTGACCTTGAATTTGCCCTGGCCGATGCAGGCCACTCCCTGACTATCGACTTTGCTGCCATCAAAGAGCAGTTCCCCATTATGGATGTCGCCTCGGCCCTGACCGGGCAAGACGTCAAGAAAGTCGGCTCCAACACCTATCGACTGGATGATGCCAGTTGCCCACTGTGCGGCCATAATGATTGCTTCACCCTCTATCCTGACGACGATAGCTTCCACTGCTTCAGTTGCGAGGAAAGAGGCGACGTGTTCGATCTGATCGTCAAGTGCGACAAAGCCCGTAGCTCTGTTGATGCAGCCCGCTTGCTTCTGCTGGGCGAGCTGTCAGTCACCCCAACCGTTCGCAAAGTGGTGAAGCTGGAGCAGCCGATCTACACGGCCCCACCTGCTCGCCTGCAAGAACTCTTCAATCTCGCAGCTAGTCACTATCAGTCCCGTCTGGATGTAGACGAACTGATGGAGCGGCGTGGCCACTCTGAGGAGGTGTTGGTGGGGTTGGATATCGGCTTCTCCGGTGGCCTGAACAAGGTTCTGAAGGATGCAGGGTTCAGCCAAGAGGAGCGACTGGCCTCCGGTCTGGTCAAGCTTCGCAACGATGCCCCAGATCTGCTTCGTGACTTCTTCCCGAGTGGTGTCTATGTGTTCCCGCACTTCGACCGCAACGGACAAGTCAGCCGCTTCACCTTCAAGGATCCAAATAAGGGTCAACCGTACCAACTGCCGAGCCGTCATTGGCTTAACGGGGTGCAGTTCTACGGGGAAGAGTGTCTGAATGCTCCAGGTCCTGTCGCCCTGGTAGAGGGGGAGAATGACCGCCTGTCGCTGGTGGATGCCGGTTGGCCGGGCCCTGTGCTGGCGACCATTGGCACGCTGTCACAGACCCAGCTGGAGTGGTTGAAGCGTGAGCTGGCTGACCGTGACGTCGTAACCTTCTTCGACACTGATGACGCGGGCGACAAGTACCGCTCAAAGATGGCTCGGCTGGGCCTCAAGCTGACCCAAGTCAAGCTGCCAGATTGCGTGAAGGATATCGACGAATACCTGCATGGCGACAACCCCTTGCCTCTAACCGAGCTGGTGGCGGCATTCACCCTGGTTGAGCCTGTGGCTGAGGTCGAAGCCGAAGCCGAAGCCGAAGCCGAAGCCGAAGCCGAAGCCGTTCAGGACGATGATCAGCATCTGGAAGTCGTCAAGGTCCTGCCACGTACAGCCATCTTTGAAAACGAGCTCAACGATTCGGCCAACGCCGAACGGTTCGTGCAGATGCACGGGCATAACCTGAAGTTCGTCCCTGAGTTAGGTGGCTTCATCCACTTCGATGGTACGCACTGGACCCAGAATGACTTGACGCCCATGATCCTTGCTCAAACCGTGGGCAAAGAGATCCAGGAAATCGGGCAGGCGTTGATCAAGCAGGCGTGCAAGAAAGAGGAGCTGTCTTGGGCTTATGCAGTGCTCAGACACGGTTCTAGCAGCCTTAACCGGGCTGGCATTCAGAACATGTTGGAACTGGCCAAGCCGATGATGACGGCAAGACTGCACGAGCTGAACGCCAATCCGATGCTGTTGGGCACGGCGAACGGTGTCATCGACCTGAAGTCGGGTCGCCTGTTGGCACCGAGACGGGCATTCATGATGACCCACCATAGCCCGGTGGTCTACGACCCAGCTGCTGTCTGCCCGCGATGGGAGCAGTTCATCGACGAGATCTGCTGTGGTAATGCCGAGTACGCTGCCTTCCTGCAACGTTGTGTGGGCTACTGGATCACCGGCCGCACCGACGAACAGCTCCTGTTCTTCCTCCACGGGGGCGGCTGCAACGGCAAGAGTACCTTCATGTCGGTCATTCAGCAGTTGCTGGGAGAGTTCAGTCGGCAGATCAACAGTAACGTCTTGCTGTTCAACCGCAACGGCAATACCGGGCCGAACCCGTCCCTGACCAAGCTGGTGGATGCACGTCTGGTGGTCGCCAACGAGCTGCCTGAGGGGGCCCGTATGGATGAGAACTTGGTGAAGGCCATGACGGGGGATGACGTAATTGTCGCTCGTGCTCCCTACGCCAAGAAGGAGATGGAGTTCCGCCCATCCTTCTCTCTGGTGATGGTGGGCAACCACAAGCCCGAGATCCGCGATACCAGCAATGGCATGTGGCGTCGGATGCTGATGCTGCCCTTCAATGCCTCCTTCACGAAGGAACAGCTGGACCCAATGCTGATGGAGAAGCTGCGGGCCGAGATGCCCGGCATTCTGAACTGGGCCATCCAGGGCTGCCAGATGTGGCAAGAGCAGAGGCTCAAGGCATCGATTCCTGCTCGTCTCAAGCAGGATGTCGAGACCTACCGTGCCGAGTCAGATATGGTTGGCTGCTTCCTTGAAGAGTGCACCCAGGCCAGAGCAGGGGCCAAAGTGCCCATGAGCGAGGTCTACGCGGTCTACAGCCGATGGGCACAGCAGAACGGTGAATGGGCCATGAAGAAGCTGGCCCTCAAGAAGAAGCTGCTAGAAAAGGGCTATCTGATCCCCCGCTATAACAGCAAGGACACCATCATCGGGTTGACCCTGCTCGATAGCGAGATGGCTGACATGACGGTCTCAGTCCGTAGGGAGCAGCCGGAAACAGGAGCGAACTACACTGTATGACGAATGGGGGGCCTGCGGGCCCCTCTGCTGTTTTTGATTTTCCCGTTTTCCCCGCCAACAAAAGCAAAGGGCTCAAACCAAGCAATCAATCTGCAGAAATTTCAGCTATTTATAGAACTTTTTCTGTATGAGACTTCGTAGAAAAAGTTCTTAAATCTGCCAAAATTTCAGCAGATCGGCAGACCCATCCCTCCTTTTATCCGGCATCAGCAAAGGATGAGAGGGCCGCTTCTATCACCTCGCTGAGCTTCTCCAGCGAGACATCCCCACCGTATCGGTCATAGCTGATCGCCCCGTTGGTGTGACCCAAGATCGCCGCCGCATACTGCAATGGCACTCCGTGATCTTTGAGTGCTGCCCCCACGGTATGCCGCAGGCTGTGGAAGTCCTTGTCGACGGGGCGATGGCGGCTAAACCACTGCCCCCACAGGTGGCTGTAACTGTCCTGTCGATGGGGAAGCTCAGGGAAGATGCGTCCCCCTATCCTCCCCTTCACAAACTCGATGAAACCGCTCTGGAGAAGGTGCCGATGGAGAGGAACGAGACGAGCACTATTGGCCGTCTTGAGTTTCTGGTCTGGCCGTCCACTGCGAATATTCAGGCACCATATACCGTCAACCTGTTGCACATCATCGGCATAGAGCTGACAGATTTCGTTGGCACGAGCTCCGGTGAACAGACCCAGCAGAGCAATCCACCTACGGTGGGGCTCTTGCTGCTTAGCCCACCCGATAAACTTGCGACGTTCTTCCGCTGTGTACCCACTTCGTGAGTTCACCTCCTTGGCTCGCTGTAGCTTCAATCCGGCGAAGTGGTTGATGACCCCATCCTGATGGTTAGCCAGCCAGCTAAACAGCAGGGAGAGCTTCTGCAGATACTTGTTGATGGTGGTCGGACTCTTGCCGGAGTTCAGCAGGTCCTCCTTGAACTTGACCACATCCGCTTTCGCATAGTCAGCAGCCGGTCTATCACCCAGCGCCTTGATGAAGCAGCCGATGTAGTTCTTCTGGTTGCTGAGCTCTTTCGGTGCCCAAGAGAGGGCCTTCTCTTTCAGATAGCGGTCACTCAAGACCGACAACAGCGGAGCAAGCGGTTTGGCCGCCGGAGTCATCGGCTGGGCTACTGATTGCTCATGTGGGGCAACATTGACGTCTGCAGGCAACTGAATGGGCTTGGGTCTGGAACGCACACAGGCAAGCAGCTTCGCAACAGCTGCACGGGCCGTCAGCTTGTCTCGGGTATGCAGGGATTTTTTGATCTCTTTACGACGACCACAGGGGAGCGTGGTGACTTTCCGGTAATACCAGATGCCGTGGGGACTGAGCCAGAGATTCATCGATGAGCTCCTCGTCGTCCACACAAAGTGGATGACCAAGGGCTTTAGGAAGCTAACTTATTGAATTTCAGAAACAAGTGGTGGCCCTACCAGCCACATCCCGGCACTCGAGTCCCCCGCCTTGGCTGCTACCTTCCGGTCCTGACCAGGTCGACGGGTTATCAATGCGAGAGGACCAATAGGACCACCGGCGAGGAGAATAGGCAAACTGGCCCCTCAATGCAATGGCTTTCTACCGCATCACGAGCCGTTCGCCTTATTTTTCAACAATCTGGCCAAGGGTTCAGCTAAAGAGCATGAATTTGGCACCCACCAGCAACATGAGCAGGGCAAAGGCCTGCTTGAGCCGCCGGGGTGACATTCTGTGTGCCAGTCTGGCGCCCAGACGGGCAAACTGGGTGCTGGTGAGCACGATGCCAAGCAGGGCTGGCAGATAGATGAATCCGACGCTCCACTCGGGCAGATCGACGTCTCCCCAACCGGCATAGAGGTAGCTGAGGCTGCCTGCCAGGGCGATGGGCATGCTGCAGGCGGCGGAGGCGGCCACGGCGTTGCGCATGGGCACCGAATTCCAGGTGAGGTAAGGCACGGTCAGCGAGCCGCCACCGATGCCGAACAAGGCCGACATCCAGCCGATGACGGTGCCCGCGATCCCGGTACCAAGGGGGCCCGGCATGTGTCGCTCCGCTTTTGGCCTCAAATTGAGCCCCATCTGCAGGGCCATGGTCCAGGCGAAGCAGCCGATGATGATGTTGAGGGTGCTGGCGCTCAGCAGGTTGGCGGTCATGCCGCCGAGCCAGGCACCGACCAGCATGCCGGCGCCCAGGCGCCGAATCATCCCCCAGTCTACCGCTCCTGCCTCCTGGTGCGCACGCAGGGAGCTGAAACCGGTGAAGATCATGGTGGGCAGCGAGGTGCCGAGGGCCAGATGGGTGATGATCTCCGGCGCCACGCCCTGTGCGTGAAAACTCAGGACCAGCACGGGGACGATGATGAGGCCGCCGCCGATACCGAACAGCCCGGCCAGCATGCCCGCGAAGGCGCCCAACACCAGATAGCCCACAAACAGCATAAACATTCCTTCAATAACGAAACAGCGGTCAACTTGACCGCCATTATCCATAAAAAAGAGATGGCATCTTGCCATCTCTTTATTGTGCCGATTAATGCAGGGGAATGGTACCGTCCATCACCTTGTAGAACGCCAGCACGGCGCAACCGAGCAGGGCTGCCGTCATCCCCTGCTCCAGCCGGTTGAGGCTGCGCAGGCCGTGGTGCTGGCGCGCCTTCCAGTAGATGAAGATCCCCGGGCTGTAGAGCAGCGCCACCAGCAAGAGGTACTCCACTCCGGCGGCATAGACCAGCCAGCAGCCATAGACGGTGGCCACCAGGGCCAGCAGCAGGTCGCGCTTGCGCTGATGGGGCTGGCCCGCGTAGGTCTCCCCTTTCAACGCCAGCTTGAGACCGTAAGCACCGGAGAAGACATAGGGCACCAGGGCCGCCGAGGTGGCGATGTTCACCAGCGCCAGGTAGGTGCTGTTCTGGAAGTAGATGATGATGAGGAAGATCTGCACCAGGCAGGTGGAGCACCAGAGCGACACCTTGGGGGAACCGTTCTTGTTCTCCTTGGCGAACCAGGCCGGGAAGACCCCGGTCTTGCCAGCTATGTAGGGCACTTCCGCCGCCAGCACGGTCCAGCTCAGCAGGGCCCCCATCACCGAGATCACCAGGCCGATGTTGATGAGCCAGGCGCCCCAGGGGCCGACCACGGCTTCCAGGATCATGGCGGTGGAGGGGTTCTTGAGGGCCGCCAGTTGCGGCTGGTTCATGACCCCCAGGGAGAACAGGGTCACCATGACGTAGAGCGCCAGGGCCCCCAGCAGCGCCAGCACGGTGGCGCGGCCCACGTCCTTGCGATGGCGGGCACGGGCGGAGACCACCACGGCCCCCTCGATGCCGATGAAGACCCAGAGGGTCACCTTCATGGTGGACTTGACCTGATCCATCACGGAGCCGAGCTCGGGACTCCCCTGCCCCCAGAGATCCAGGGTGAAGGTCTCCATGTTGAAAGCGAGCAGGATGGCTACGCAGAAGACGATGAGGGGCACCATCTTGGCGATGGTGGTGACGATGTTCACCAGCGCCGCCACCTGGATGCCGCGCAGCACCAGGGCATGCACCGACCAGATGAGCAGGGAGGCGAGCGTGATGGCGACCGGGGTGTTGCCGTCACCGAAGATGACATTGTCCGGCGTGTCGAAGAAGTAGCTCAGCGCACTGAACACCACGATGGCGTAGGAGACGTTGGCCAGCAGCTGGCACAGCCAGTAACCCCAGGCGGCGTTGAAGCCGACGAAATCCCCGAACCCGGCCTTGGCGTAGCTGAAGATGCCGCCATCGAGATCCGGTCGACGCATGGAGAGATTCTGGTAGACCAGGGCGAGGCAGATCATGCCGATCCCCGTGATGGCCCATCCCAGGGCGACGGCCCCGGCACTGGCGTGCGCTGCGATGTTTTGCGGCAGACTGAAAACCCCGGCACCGACCATGGAGCCGATCACCAGCGAAATGAGGGCACCCAGCCCCAGTTTCTTGTCCATCTCAAACCTGTTTTATTAGGCGGCGGCTGAGCATCCGTATTCATACAGCGCGCGACATGGGAGGGGCTAGAAATCCGTACCCCGTGAAAAAGGCGGCAACTATATTGCATGACTATTCCGGCCGCAATCCCTCTTGCCGTCAATCATGAGCCGCCTTGACCGCGCGCAATTTTACAGCACTGACCCGGGGTGCCTGTGAGCTGGTTCAAATTAAGAAAGACCCGTTGATATTTCACGACTTTTCATGATGCCGCCCCGCTTTTCAAAAGCCGGACCTGCATGGCTATGCACCCTTGCACTGGGGCCTTTCCCCTGCAAAAACGCCCCTGCTGGAGGGGCGTCAGAGAGGGTATATGCAGGGGGGACTAGAGCCTCAAGCCGCCGTCCAGCTCGATCATCCGCCCCGACAGATAGTCGTTGGCAAGGATGAACTGCACCGTCTGGGCCAGCTGCGCCGCCTGCCCCAGGGTGCCCACCGGGATGGCCTGCTGCATGCGGGCCATGGCTTCGGGTTTCATCGCCGCCGTCATGTCGGTGGCAAAGACGCCGGGGGCGATGCCCATCACCCGGATGCCGTGACGGGCCAGTTCCTTCCCCCAGGTGACCACCAGCGAGGCCACCCCCGCCTTGCTGGCGGCATAGTTGCTCTGGCCCATGTTGCCGGCCCGGGCGATGGAGGAGATGTTGATAATGACGCCCCCCTCCCCGCCGGTGGCCATCAGCGCCGCCCCCTCGCGCCCGCACAGGAAGGTGCCGGTGAGATTGACGTCGATGACGCTCTGCCACTGGGCCAGGCTCATCTTCTCCGTCAGTGCCCCCTCCTTCACCTTGATCAGCATGCCGTCGCGCAGAATGCCGGCGCAGTTGACGAGACCGTGCAGGGCCCCGAACTGATCCTTGATGGCGGCGAAGGTCGCCTCGACCTCCGGCTCGCTTGCCACGTTGCAGACAAACAGGGCGCAGCGGCCGTCACGGCTGCGCACCTCCGCCTCGGTCACCTCCAGATCGGTGCGGTTGACATCGATGAGCGCAAGTTGCGCCCCCTGCTCCGCCAGACTCAGGGCGATGGCGCGGCCTAGCCCCCTGCCCGCCCCCGTGATGGCGATGACTTTCCGTGTGATATCCATAAATGCTCCTGGTGAGATGGCCGGTGACTGTCGAGTCAAAGACTATCGGGTAAAAAGGTAGATAGCGGCCCTTAACCCGGCGCTGTCTTGTCCCGATAGAGCTCGAGGATGCTGGAGAAATCCTTGTTCTCCTGGCCCTGGCTCCCGTGCAGGTTGAAGAGGTTGCGGGCCAGGGCACCCATGGGCACGGCGCTGTGGGCATGTTCCGCCAACGCCATGGCGAGCCCCAAATCCTTGACCATCAGCCGGGTCATGAAGCCCCCCTGATAGCCACGCGACGCCGGCACGTTCTCCATTACCCCGGGCCAGGGGTTGTAGCGCTCGAGGCTCCAGTTGTTGCCCGAACTCTTGCCCATGATGGTGGAGAGCACGGCGGGATCCAGCCCCTCCTTGACCCCGAGCGCCAGCGCCTCGGCGGTGCCCGCCATGTGGATGGCAAGCAGCATGTTGTTGCACATCTTGGCTATCTGGCCGGCGCCGAGGGCCCCGGCGTGAAACAGGTTCTGCCCCATGCAGGCGAGCACGGGTTTGGCCGCCTCAAAATCCGCTTGTTCGCCACCGACGATGAAGGTGAGGGTGCCCGCCGCCGCGCCGGCCACGCCCCCCGAGACGGGGGCATCGAGAAAACGGATGCCGCGCGCCTGCGCCGCCGCCCCCACCTGACGGGCCGAGGCCACGTCTATGGTGGAGCAGTCGATGACCAGGGCGCCGGGCGGCAGGGCCGCCAGCAGATCCTGCCCGCCCCGCTCACCGGCACTCTCCCCCAGCCAGAGGCTGCGCACATGCTCGCCCGCCGGCAGCATGCTGATCACCAGCTCGCAGCCGCTCACCGCCTCCCGGGCATTGCCGGCGGCGATGCAGCCGGCCTCGATGGCGCGGTTCAGGCTCTCGGCCACCAGATCAAACACCTGCACCCTGTGCCCCGCCCTGGCCAGGTTGGCGGCCATGGGGCCACCCATGTTGCCAAGCCCGATAAACCCAATCCTTGTCATTGTGTGCTCCTTGTGTGTGATCGCATGTCAGCGGGGGCGCAAGGGGTTGTCACCCTCGGGCCAGCGATAGAAGACATCCAGCCAGGCCTCCCCCGCCTGCGGGGCCTGCCAGCGGGGTGATTTGTCCTTGTCGATGAGCAGGGCCCGTACCCCTTCCACAAAATCCCCTTTGAGTACGCAGTTGACCGAGAGGGCCAACTCGTCGGCAAACACCTCGGCCAGGGACTGGCGCCGTGCCTGCCAGAACTGGCGCCAGAGAATGGCGCGGCTGATGGGGCTGCCGCTCTGGCAGGTCTCCCACCCCTGAGCCAGCGCCGCTTCATCCAGCTCGGTGCCCTCGAGGCGTGCCAGCACCCCTTGCAGGGAGCGGCCAGCCAACAGCGCATCGATGCAAGCCTGGTGGGGCAGCAGTTCGGGAGGCGGCAATGCCTGACCAGGGACCTCCTGCAAATCGGTGAGCAGCGCCTCGATCTGCTCGCCGGGGTCGCCTGCGGACCAGTCGAGGGCGGCGAGGCGCGCCGGCAGCTCCGCCAGCTCGCGGCTCCCCATGGCATGATCCGCGAGCCCCAGGCCGATGGCATCCGCCCCGTTGAAGCGGGCCCCGGTGAGGCCGAGCCAGAGTCCGAGCCGCCCCGGCATCCTGCTCAAAAACCAGCTGGCCCCCACGTCCGGATAGAGGCCTATGGTCACCTCCGGCATGGCGAACAGACTCTTCTCGGTCACCACCCGGAACCCGGCCCCGGCAAAGAGACCGATCCCCCCCCCCATGCAGATGCCGTCCGCCACGCAAACAAGGGGCTTGCCGTAGCAGTGGATGTGGTGATCGAGCCGGTACTCCTGCAGAAAGAAATCGCGGGCATAGCCAAACAGTGCCGACTCGTTCCCCTCCTGCTTGCGGTAATAAAAGGAGCGGATGTCGCCACCGGCGCAGAATGCCTTCTCACCGGCCCCTTGCAACAACACGCAGACGATGGCCGGATCCTGCTCCCAGCGGGTCAGCGCCCCCTGCAACAACTGGATCATCTCAAGGCTCAGGGCATTGAGGGAGGCGGGGCTGTCCAGAGTCAGCATGCCGATGTGGCGGCCATCCGCCGTGGGGCGGGTCTCGATGCGCACGGGCTCAGTCATGGTCGGCCCCCGCAGACCGGGTATCTGCCCCTGCGACATGGCGGGTCGCCATCATTACCTCATTCATCCTTCACTCCTTCACTCCCTCACTCTTTCGGTTTGGATTGGTCGTAACGCCAGCGCGGGGCCCGCTTCTCCAGGAAGGCCGCCACCCCTTCGCGCTGGTTGGCATCGTCAAACAGGGCGAGAAAGAGGCTGCGCTCGAGTGGCAGCGCCGCGTCCCTGTGGGTGCTTCGCCCCTGATTGATGAGCTGTTTGCAGGCGCGCAGGGCGCTCGGGCTCTGGCGCTCCACCAGCTGGGCCATCTGCTGCGCCGCCTCCCAGGCGTGCCCCTCGGTCACCACCTCCTCCACCAGCCCCATCTCGTAGGCCAGGGTGGCGCTCACCTTCTCGCCGCAGAGGATCATCCGCTTGGCCCAGCCCGGCCCCACCAGCTCGGTGAGGCGCTGGGTGCCGCCGGCACAGGGCAGGAGCCCCACCGAGGCCTCCGGCAACCCCAGCTTGGCCTGCTGCTCGGCGATGCGGATGTCGCAGGCCAGCGCGACTTCGAGCCCCCCTCCCATGGCATAGCCGTTGATGGCGGCGATGCTGACCCCGTGAAAGCGGGCCAGCGCCTCGAAGGCGTGGCCAAAAGCCTCGGCCACCTCGCGGGCATGCGCCAGGCTGCCGTCGGCGAACATCTTGAGATCGGCGCCAGCGCAGAAGAATTTCTCTCCGGCACCGCGGATCACCAGGGCCACCACGTCGGGGCGACCATCCAGCTCCACCATCATCTGCAAGAAGGCTTTCAGGCTGGCGAGCGTCCAGGTGTTGGCGGGTGGGTGATCGAGGGTGATGTAGGCCACGTGGCCGTGATATTCGAGCCTGATCCTTGTCATTGCGTTGTCCTTGTCAAAAAAACTGCCCCATGATGACAGGGTTGAATGGAGCCAACCTGCACCTGGCTCACAAAGCATGAGGACGAGCCGACTGCGTCCTCAGAGCAGGCCCCTCCCGCTACTCCAGCGACAGGCCGGGGTCGGCCAGCAGGTGGCGGGCGATGATGAGCCGCATCACTTCATTCGTCCCTTCCAGAATGCGGTGCACCCGGGTGTCGCGCAGATAGCGCTCAAGCGGATACTCGCGGATATAACCATAGCCGCCAAAGAGTTGCAGGGCGTTGTCGCAAACGCGGTGACCCACATCGGTGGCAAAACGCTTGGCCATGGCGCACCAGGCACTCTTGTCCGGGCTGCCCTCATCGAGTTTGGCGGCCGCCTGGCGCACCAGCAGGCGGGCGGCGGCGAGCTCGGTGGCCATGTCGGCCAGGCGAAACTGCACGCTCTGGAATTCGCTGATCGGGTGTCCAAATTGCTGACGCTGGCGCACGTGCTCCAACGCGTCGTCCAGGGCCTGCTGGGCGGTGCCCAGCGAACAGCTGGCGATGTTGATGCGCCCCCCATCGAGCGCCTGCATGGCGAACTTGAACCCTTCCCCCTCCTGCCCCAGCCGGAAGCGAGCGGGAATGCGCACGGCATTGAAGTTCACCTCCCGGGTCGGCTGGCTGTTCCAGCCCATCTTTTCCTCCGCCTTGCCGTAGCTCACGCCGGGGGTCTGGGCCGGTACCATGAAGGCGGAGATCCCCTTGGCCCCCTCGCCACCGGTGCGGGCCATCACCACCAGCACGTCGGTGCTGCCGGCGCCCGAGATGAACACCTTGCTGCCATCGAGGAGGTAATCCGCGCCATCGCGCACGGCGCGGGTCTTGAGGGCCGCAGCGTCGGAGCCCGCCCCCGGCTCGGTGAGGCAGTAGGATCCCAGCAACTCGCCGCTGGCCAGCCTCGGTACCCACTCCTCGGCCACCTCGGCAAGTAACCAGCTGCCCAGCATCCAGCTCACCATGTTGTGGATGGTGAGATAGGCGGTGGTGGAGGTACAGCCCATGGCGAGGCGCTCGAAGATGAGGCTGGCATCGAGCCGGCTCAGGCCCAGGCCGTCATACTGCTCCGGGGTATAGAGGCCGCACAGGCCCAGCGCTGCCGCCTGCTTGATGGTGGGGATGGGGAATTCGTGATCCCTGTCCCAGCGCGCGGCATGGGGTTTGAGCGCCAGATCGGCGAAGGCGCCGGCCGACTCGACACAGGCCCGTTGGGATTCGGTCAGGGTAAAATCCATCTTGTTCGCTTCCTTTGTACTTGTTCCGTCGATCCGTTGCTGTCAATGGGGGCACCCGGGCAAAGTGGGCAACCCCTGCCGTCAGCGCAGCTGAATGGTCATATTGGGGCCGCTGGGAATGTCTTCGTCGAACCAGCGTTCGGTGACCGTCTTGGTCTCGGTGTAAAAACGCACCGCCTGCTTGCCGTAGGCATGCAGATCCCCGTAGAAGGAGCCACGCCAGCCGGTAAAGGAGAAGAACGGCAGCGGCACCGGGATGGGCACGTTGATCCCCACCTGGCCCACCGCCACCTCGTGGCGGAACTTGCGAGCGGCGGCGCCACAGCCGGTGAAGAGGGAGGTGCCGTTGCCATAGGGGTTGGCGTTGATGAGGGCAAGCGCCTCGTCGAGGCTCTCCACCTCGAGGCAGGCCAGCACGGGCCCGAAGATCTCCTCCTTGTAGATGCGCATCTCGGGGGTCACGCCGCGAAACAGGGTCGGCCCCACCCAGTTGCCCACCGGGTAGCCGGGTACGTCGCAAAAACGGCCGTCCAAGAGGCACTCGGCTCCCTCGGCAATCCCCGCCTCGATAAGCCCCTCCACCCTGACTTTCGCCTCCGGGCTGATGAGGGGGCCATAAGCCGCCTCGGGGTCGTGCCAGACGCCGGGTTTCACCTTGGCGAACTCGGCGGCGAGCTCGGGGATCCACTCCCTGGCGCTCCCCACGAACACCGCCACGCTGATGGCCATGCAGCGCTGACCGGCGGCGCCGACCCCGGCTCCCACGAGGTTGCCGAGTACCTGCGCCTTGTTGGCATCCGGCATGATCACCATGTGGTTCTTGGCGCCGACAAAACACTGGGCGCGCTTGAGCTGTGACGTGGCGCTGCGATAGACGTGGCCGCCGACCCGGGCCGAGCCCACGAAACTGACTGCCTTGACATCGGGATGGGCCAGCAGCGCATCCACCTGCTCGGCGCCGCCATGCACCACCGACAGAATGCCCTTGGGGGCCCCCGCCTCGGTAAACAGCTCGGCCAGGCGCATGGGAGTGAGCGGATCCTGCTCGGAGGGCTTGAGCACGAAGCCGTTGCCGCAGGCCACCGCCAGCGGGAACATCCAGAGCGGGATCATGGCCGGAAAGTTGAACGGCGTGATGCCGACGCAGACCCCGAGAGGCTGCACCCAGGAGTGGCCGTCGACCCTGCGCGCCACGTTGCCCATGGTCTCCCCCAGGGTCTGGCTCGCGATGGCGCAGGCCTGCTCCACCACCTCGATGCCGCGCCAGACGTCCCCCTTGGCGTCCGCCAGGTTCTTGCCGGTTTCCTGGGCCAGCAGGGTCGCCAGCTCGTCGTGATGCACTTTCAACAGATGCTGGTAGTTGAACATCACCCGGGCCCGCTCGGAGGTCGGCACCTCTCGCCACAGCAGATAGGCCTCGTGAGCGGCGCGCACCGCCAGCTCAATTTCCGCAGAGGTCGCTTTCGGCACCCGCGCCAGCAGATGCTGGTCCGCCGGGTCGGTCACCTCTATCCACTCGTCGCTTGCGGACGGGCAAGCCTCGCCACCGATGTAGAGCGGCAGATCCCCGTACTGGGTATGGTGTTGGCTCATGCCGCACTCTCCTTGGCTGCCCGGGGGCTGGCACTGTGCCAGAGCTCCTCAGGCAGACCGACAGACCGGATGCACTCGCTGATCATCTTGCTCACTCCTTGCGTTTGCCCGCTCGGGGGTATGCCCCTTGCAGTCGGCACTCAACGAATTTACCTTAGACTAACAACTCATTTACGTTTACGCTAACGTAAACTTAATTCACGAATGGACTGACCAGTTTTCCCTCCCTGTCGGGAGTAGAAGACCGGTGAGCACCACAGACCAAGGAGAGCAAGGATGCATGCCCTGATGGATGAAACCCTCCGCGCCCTGACCGAACAGGTCGAGGCTTTCTGCCAGAAAGTGATCGCACCGCGCGCCAGCGAGATCGATCAGAGCAACGCTTTTCCCCGGGATCTCTGGCCCCGCATGGGTGAGCTGGGGCTGCACGGCATCACGGTGGCGGAGGAGTATGACGGGGTGAACCTCGGCTATCTGGCCCATGTGCTGGTGGTGGAGCAGGTGAGCCGCGCCAGCGCCTCGGTCGGCCTCTCCTACGGCGCCCACTCCAACCTCTGCATCAACCAGATCCACCGCCACGGCACCCCTGATCAGAAGGCGAGATATCTGCCTGATCTGGTCAGCGGCAAACACGTGGGGGCGCTGGCCATGAGCGAGCCGGGTGCTGGCTCCGACGTGGTGAGCATGCGCCTCACCGCGGTGCGCGAGGGGGATCACTTCGTGCTGAACGGCAACAAGATGTGGATCACAAACGGGCCCGATGCCGACACCTTCGTCATCTATGCCAAGACCGATGCCGCCGCCGGGCCCAAAGGGATTTCCGCCTTTATCGTCGAGGCGGGGACTCCCGGTTTTTCCACCGCCCAGAAGCTCGACAAGCTCGGCATGCGCGGCTCCAGTACCTGCGAACTGGTGTTCGACAACTGCCGGGTGAAGCAGGAGAACCTGCTGGGCCCCCTGCACGGGGGGGTCAAGGTACTGATGAGCGGTCTGGACTACGAGCGGGTGGTGCTGGCAGCAGGCCCCCTTGGCATCATGCAGGCCTGCATGGACGTGGTGCTTCCCTATGTGCGCGAGCGCAAGCAGTTCGGTCAGGCCATCGGCGAGTTCCAGCTGGTGCAAGGCAAGCTCGCCGACATGTATACCCGCCTCGCCAGCAGCCGGGCGCTGGTCTACTCGGTGGCGAGCGCCTGCGATCAGGGCCGTACCAGCCGCAAGGATTGCGCCGCCGCCATCCTGTTTGCCGCCGAAAATGCCACCCAGATGGCCCTCGATGCCATCCAGCTGCTCGGCGGCAACGGCTACATCAACGAATACCCCACCGGCCGCCTGCTGCGGGACGCCAAGCTCTACGAAATCGGCGCCGGCACCTCGGAGATCCGCCGCTGGCTCATCGGCCGTGAGCTGATGGGGGATAACGCATGAGCAGGATCCATTCCCGTCTCGACACCGCGAGCCCCGACTATGAGGCCAATCGGGCCGCCATGCAGGCACTGGTCGACGATCTGAATACCCGCCTGGAGGAGATAGCCCAGGGCGGGGGCGCGGCCAACAACGCCCGCCACCAGGCCCGTGGCAAGCTGCTGCCCCGGGAGCGCATCGACCAGCTGCTGGACCCGGGTTCCCCCTTTCTCGAACTGTCGGCGTTGGCTGGCTGGCAGGTCTATGACGAGCCGGTGCCCGCCGCCGGCATCCTCACCGGCATCGGCCGGGTCTCGGGGCGCCTGTGCATGCTGGTGGTGAATGACGCCACCGTGAAGGGCGGCACCTACTACCCCCTCACGGTGAAAAAACATCTGCGCGCCCAGGCCATCGCCGAGCGGCTGCGCCTCCCCTGCCTCTATCTGGTGGATTCCGGCGGCGCCTTCCTGCCCATGCAGGACGAGGTGTTCCCCGACCGGGAGCATTTTGGCCGCATCTTCTACAACCAGGCTCGCATGTCGGCCCAGAGCATCCCCCAGCTGGCGGTGGTGATGGGGCTCTGTACCGCCGGGGGTGCCTACGTGCCCGCCATGGCGGACGAGTCCATCATGGTCAGGGAACAGGCCACCCTCTTTCTGGCGGGCCCGCCCCTGGTCAAGGCCGCCACCGGTGAGGAGATCAGCGCAGAAGCCTTGGGCGGCGCCGAGGTGCATTGCGTCCACTCCGGGGTGGCGGATCACATGGCCCGGGACGATGCCCATGCCCTGGCCATCACCCGCACCCTGGTAAGCAACCTGGGTGACAACCAGACGGCGGCGTCACCCGCCCCATCCGCTCCCTCCTATGATGAGCCGCACTACCCCATCGAGGAGCTCTACGGCCTGGTGGGCACCAGTCTCAAGCGCCCCTATGACGCACGAGAATTGATCGCCCGACTGGTGGATGGCTCTGTGTTTGACGAATTCAAGGCGTTGTTCGGCACTACCTTGGTGACGGGTTTTTCCCGCATTGAGGGCATGCAGGTGGGGATCCTCGCCAACAATGGCGTGCTGCACAGCGACAGCGCCCAGAAGGGAGCCCACTTCATCCAGCTTTGCAACCAGCGGGGGATCCCGCTGCTGTTTCTGCAAAACATCACCGGTTTTATGGTAGGAAGTACGGCGGAGAAAGAGGGGATCGCCAAGCACGGCGCCAAGCTGGTGACCGCCGTGGCCTGCAGCCGGGTGCCCAAGATCACCCTGATCGTCGGCGGCAGCTTCGGCGCTGGCAACTACGGCATGTGCGGGCGCGCCTATGAACCGGATTTTCTCTTCAGCTGGCCCAACAGCCGCATCTCCGTCATGGGGGGCGAGCAGGCGGCCGGGGTGCTGGTGCAGGTGCGCCGGGACAAGCTGGCCGCCGAGGGCAAGACTCTGGGCGAGCCGGAGGCGGCCGCCATTCGCGCCCCGGTGATCGCGCAGTACGAGCGCCAGGGTCACCCCTATTACGCCAGTGCTCGCCTGTGGGATGACGGCGTCATCGACCCGGCCCAGAGCCGCACCGTGCTGGCCCTGGCGCTGGCGGCCTGCCAGGGGGCCGAGCCGGGCCCCGGGCAGTACGGCATCTTCCGGATGTAAGGAGTTCATATGTCAGACCCGCTCTTCAACGATCCCCTTGCCCATTTTCGCCTGGAGCGCCACGGCCCGGTGATCGAGCTGGTGCTCGCCCGCCCGGCCCGTCACAACGCCCTCGATGCCGACCTGATGCAAGGGCTGCTCGACTGCCTCGACGAGCTGACCCACGGCCAGCCCCTCGCCGACCGCCCCCACGTGCTGCTGCTGCGCGCCGAGGGGCCGCATTTTTGCGCGGGCGCCGATCTCGAGTGGATGCGCAAGATGGCAGGGGAAGCGTTCGACCCCCGCGCCTTTGACAAGAATCGCGAGGACGCCCGGGTGCTGGCCCACCTGATGCAGGCACTGGACGAGCTGCCCTTCCCCACCGTGGCCCTGGTGCAGGGGGCCGCCTACGGTGGAGCCTTGGGCCTTGTCTGCGCCTGCGACATCGTGCTGGCCAGCGAAAATGCCCGCTTCTGCCTCTCCGAGGTGACCCTGGGACTGGTGCCTGCGGTGATCAGCCCCTACGTGGTGCGCGCCATGGGGATGCGCCAGGCCCGCCGCTACATGCTGAGCGCAGAGCCTTTCGATGCCATCACCGCCTGCCGACTCAACGTGGTGCACAGGCTCAGCCAGCCTGATCAGTTGCTGGCGGAGGGACGCGCCATGGCCCTGCGGTTGTGTCGCAACGGCCCCCAGGCGATGAAGGAGACCAAGCGGCTGCTGGCCGCCCTCGAAGGGCGCCCAGGCCACCAGCACGAAGAGCAGACCGTCGAGACCATCGCCCGGGTACGGGTCGGTCTCGAGGCCCAGGAGGGGATCCAGGCCTTCTTCGACAAACGCCCCCCAACCTGGAGCCCCCGTTTCAAGGACGAAGCATGACTCAATACCACCCCATCAAGCACCTGCTGATCGCCAACTGTGGTCAATATAACGGGAGTGTGGATCAACACGCTTCGCACTTGTGCGCCTTGAACAACAGAGAGGTAGCATGACCCATCACACTCCCATCAAGCGCCTGCTGATCGCCAATCGCGGTGAAATCGCCGTGCGCATCATCAAGACCGCACAGCGCCTCGGCATTCATACCATCGCCCTCTACTCCGACGCCGACGCCCGTGCCATGCATGTGCGCGAAGCCGACGAGGCCTGGCATCTGGGGCCGGCCCCTGCCCGGGAGAGCTACCTCGACACCGGCAAGGTGCTCAAGATTGCCAAAGAGGCGAATGCCGACGCCATCCACCCGGGCTACGGTTTCCTGTCCGAGAACAGCGACTTTGCCACAGCCTGCGAACAGCGGGGCCTGCGCTTTGTCGGCCCAAGCGGCGCCGCCATCCTCGCCATGGGGGACAAGTCGGGGGCCAAGGGGCTGATGCAGGCAGCCGGCGTCCCCGTGCTGCCCGGTTATCACGGCGCGGATCAGCATCCCGACTTTTTGCGCGATCAGGCGAGCCAGGTGGGCTTCCCGCTCCTTATCAAGGCGGCCAGTGGCGGCGGTGGCAAGGGGATGCGCCGGGTCGATCAGCTGGCCGACTTTGACGACGCCCTGGCGGCGGTCAAGCGGGAGGCGAGTGCCGCCTTTGGCGACGACCATGTGCTGCTGGAGCGCTATCTCCCCCGCGCCCGTCACGTGGAGGTGCAGGTCTTTGCCGATGCCCTTGGCAACGCCATCTATCTGGGGGACAGGGACTGCTCCTTGCAGCGCCGCCACCAGAAGGTGATCGAGGAGGCCCCCGCCCCCGACATCTCCCCTGCCCTGCGCCGCGCCATGGGCGAGGCGGCCGTGGCGGCGGCCAAGGCCATCCACTATCAGGGGGCTGGCACCATCGAGTTTCTGCTGTGCGGGGAGGAGTTCTTCTTCATGGAGATGAACACCCGGTTGCAGGTGGAGCACCCGGTTACCGAGGCCATCACAGGCCAGGATCTGGTGGCCTGGCAGCTGGCGGTGGCCGAGGGCAAACCGCTGCCCCTCACCCAGGATGAGGTGGTGCTGCGTGGCCACGCGGTGGAGGCGCGCCTCTACGCCGAAGACGTGGCCGCCGGTTTTCTGCCAGCGAGCGGCCCCATCCACTGGCTCACCTGGCCCAAGGGGGTGCGCATCGACACCGGCGTCACCGCTGGCGATGAGGTGAGCCCCTATTACGACCCCATGATCGCCAAGCTCGTCGCCCACGCACCGAGCCGCAGCGAAGCCTTTGCCACCCTGGCCGATGCCCTGGCAGCCCTGGATCTCGGCCCTCTGGTGCACAACGGCCCGCTCCTGCAGCGCCTGTGCGAAGCGCCAGAGGTGCTGGCGATGCGCCACCACACCCAGTGGCCCATTCCCACCGACACCCTGCCCGTTCCGGCGCTCGCCTGGCCCCTCACCACCCTCTGGCTCGCCACTTGCGAGCGCGATGCCTCCCCCTGGCAGCAGGCCGCAGGCTTTCGGCTGGGCCCCACCCGCCGCTTTTGCGCCACGGTGCGCATCGGCGAGGAGACCCGCACTCTCACCCTCGCCGAGCGAGGGGGTGCCCTGCTCTGGCAGGGCGAGCAGATCCCGTTCGAACTCGGGGCTGATCAGATCCGCCTGTGCCAGGGTGGACATTGGCAGCGCTATCCGGTGCAGCCCCTCGGAGAGGGCGCCTATTTGCTGCACCTGGCGGGCAGACGCATCCGCTTCTCGCTCGATGATCAGCATCATCAGCTCCACCATGATCACGATACGAGCCATGTCCCGGGCATCCTGGCCCCCATGCACGGCATCGTGGTGGCGCTGCAGGTCGAGGCCGGCCAGCCGGTCAGCAAGGGGCAACCCCTGCTGGTGCTGGAGGCGATGAAGATGGAGCACGTCCTCAAGGCCGACCGGGACGGGGTGATTGAGGCCCTGCAGTGCCGCCAGGGGGAACAGGTGAGCCAGGGCGCCGTGCTGGTGCGCTTTGCCGAGGACCATACCGCGCAGGAGGAGCGCTCATGAGCCACACGCACGAGAACCGGGACGACAAGGTCAGCCTGGTGGAGATGGGGCCCCGGGACGGCCTGCAAAATGAGACCGCCACCCTCTCCCTGGCGCAGCGGCTGGCGCTCATCGCCCGCCTGGCCGAGAGCGGGTTGCAGCGCATCGAGGTGGGGGCCTTCGTGTCGCCCAAAAAGGTGCCGCAGATGGCGGATTCCGCCGCACTGTTCAACGCCCTGCCGCGCAGGGGGCCGACCCGCTATGGCGCCCTGGTGCCCAATCTGCAGGGTCTGCAGGCCGCCGTCGCCGCACGCGCCGACGAGATAGGCCTCTTCACCGCCTGCTCGGACGGCTTCACCCGAGCCAACATCGGCATCAGCGTGGAGGAGTCCCTGGTGCGCTTCGCCCCCCTGGTGCAGGAGGCGCGCAGCCTCGGCATCAAGGTGCGCGGCTACCTCTCCACCGTCATCGCCTGCCCGTTCGACGGCCCGACCCGCCCGAAACGGGTCGCCGCCCTGGCCGAGCGGCTGCTGGATCTGGGCTGCCACGAGATATCCCTCGGCGACACCATCGGCGTCGGCACCCCGGGCACCGTGGCTCCCATGCTGGATGCGGTGCTGCACGAGATCCCGGCGGGCCGGCTTGCGGTTCATTTTCACGACACCTATGGCCAGGGGCTGGCCAACCTGCTGCCGGCCCTCGAGCGCGGCATCCGCACCATCGACTGCTCGGTGGCCGGGCTCGGCGGCTGCCCCTATGCCCCCGGCGCCTCCGGCAATGTGGCGTCGGAAGAGGTGGTCTATCTGCTGCACGGCCTTGGCATGAGCACCGGCGTCGATCTCGACCAGCTGGCCGCCACCGGCCAGTGGGTGAGCGAGCTGCTGGGGCGCCCCAACGGCTCCCGGGTCGGCCAGGCCCTGCACGGGAGGGGACGGCGCCTCGCACAAGAGCGCGAGCAGCGCACCCCGGGAGGCCATCATGCATCATGAACCCGGCCCTTGCCGCGGGGCCAGGACCCCGCCAGCTCATCAGGAGGGCGCACCATGAGAGCCAGACACGCCAGTGGCAAGGAGAGGACCTACAGCATCTCGGAGCTGGCCCAGGAGTTCGACATCACCCCCCGCACCATCCGCTATTACGAGGACGAGGGGCTTATCACCCCGACCCGGGAGGGGCAGACCCGCATCTACAGCCACAAAGACAGGATCCGCCTGAAATTGACCCTGCGCGGCAAGCGCCTCGGGTTCAGCCTGGCGGAGATCCGCGAGCTGTTCGACATGTACGACACCGACCGCTCCAGCCGGATGCAGCTTCACTCCATGATCCAGCTCATCGAGGCCAGACGCCACTCCCTGCGCCAGCAGCTGGAGGACATCCAGATGGTGATGGCCGAGCTTGATGCCGCCGAGCAGCGCTGCATCCACTCCCTCGGCGGCTTGAAAACCGACGGGGATTGACAGACTCTGGGGGTATCTCGCCCCCGGTATCCCGGTTTTCCAGTGGATATTCGCAGTGGCAGGCCCTGACCCGGCAACCCCCTTGTTCCCCACATCGCCCGTCACGACATGCCGGACAGACTGGGCGGTTTGGGCAAGCGGCGAGGTGGGGCAAACCGGGGAAATCCGGCCTTGGTCGCACAATAATTCCCCAGCCCGGTCAAAGTGCGGCGCACCTCATGAGTCCTTCCCATGAACCGGGCACGATTAATTGCTACCATATGCGCATCAAATGGAGACCATCATGCTCAAGCCTCTGCCCGCTCGTCTGCTGCGCTATGCCCTCTCTCTTCTCGCGCTCCTGCTCATCGGCATCACCATCCTGCTCTGGCAGGCGCCGACCCTCATCCAGCGCCATCTCCCCGGCTGGCTTGCCACCCATTACGGTCTGCACCTCTCCCTTGGCAAGATAGAGGTGGGGATCCGCTCCCCCTCCCTCGTGCTGGGGCCCAGCGCCATGCTCGATGACCAGCAGCAAGCACTGGTGTCATTTGAAGAGCTGAAGCTCATTCCCGCCTTGAAAGCGAGCTGGCAGCAGCGCGCCCTGGTACTGGAAGAGGCCACCCTGACCGCCCCCAGGGCAGATCTGGTGCGCCTCGAGGATCTCAAGGGGGAGGCGCGCTTCAATCTGACCGATGCACTGGCCTCCCTGCTCGCCCCTGCGCCGGAGCAAACACCGCCAGCTAGCGCCGAGCCCGTGCTGGTGACCATCGGCAAGCTGTCCGTCGAGCAGGGCCAGCTCAGCTACCGGGACAGCCGCAAGCAGAGCAGCCCGGGGTGGGTGCCGCCCCTCACCCTGGACAAGCTCGCCCTGCACCTGCCCGGCTTTTCCACCGCAGAGGGGGTGCTCAACCCCTATCGCCTGAGCGCTACCGTCAACGAGAAGAGCCCCCTCAAGGCCGAAGGGGAATTCGACATGATGAGCGGCGCCGGCAAGGGCAACCTCAGCCTTGGCAAGGTGGCCATCGCCCCCTTCGCCCCCCTCTGGGCCCCCTATCTCAAGGCGACCCTCGCCAAAGGGGAGGCCAGCGCCGAGCTCGCCTATCGCCTCACCCAGGGCAAGCAGGGACTGGACTGGCAGTTGTCAAAGGGCAAGCTGACCCTGGCCAACTGGCAGCTCACACGCAACAAGGGGGAGGAATTTGCCCGCTTCAAGCAGTTGGCGCTGACCGGGATCCGCATCGATGGCAACAAGCAGCGCCTTGAGCTCGATGCCGCCACCTTCAAGAGCCCGGCCATCACCGCCGTCCTCGACCACCAGCAACAACTGGATCTCGCGGACCTGCTGATCCCCCAGAAGACCCCCAAGGGGGGCAAACAACCGGCCACCCCCGCCAAGCCCTGGCAATGGGCCCTCAAGCAGACCCGCATCGACCAGGGCAGCCTCACCCTGACCGAAGCCACCAGCGGCAAGCCCCTGAAACGGGCCATCTCCGCCATCGCCCTCACCCTCGGGCCCCTTGGCAGCCAGACCGCCCAACCCAGCCCCCTCACACTCAACGCAGCCCTCGACACCAGGACGACGGTGGCGTTTGACGGCACCCTGGGGCTGACCCCCTTCACCCTGAACGGCGCCATCCGCCAGCAGGGGCTGCCGCTGACCCTGGCTCAACCCTACCTGCAGGATCTGCTGCGCATCAGCGTGCGGGACGGTGAGCTTGCCAGCCGCACCAGGCTGGACCTGGCCACCGACCGCCAGGGGGCCATCAGCAAGCTGGAGATAAGCGGTGGACTCGAGGTCGCGGGGCTCAACGTGCTGGATCGGGCCGACAACCAGCGCCTGCTCCAGATAGAGAATCTGCAATTGAGCGGCCTGCACTATGATGGCCTGAGCCAGCAACTGCGCATCGCCGACATCCTGCTGAGCAAACCCTATGCCCGTATCGAGATCAACGAAGAGGGGATCACCAACGTGCAGCAACTGCTGCTGCCGCAACACGCCGCGAACGCCAGGGAGAGCGCCCCCGCCCCGCACATCGTCATCGATCAGATCCGTACCGCCCAGGGCAACCTGCGCTTCGCCGATCGCAGCCTGAGCCCGGAGTTCGTGGTGGACATCGCCTCCCTCGACGGCCAGAGCCGCCATATCAGCAACACCCCGGGGCAGCGCTCCGAGCTCGCCTTCAACGGCAAGGTGGACCGCTACGCCCCCGTCACCATCCGGGGGGGCGCCAACCTGCTCATCGAGGATCCCGTGCTGGACGTGGCCGTGGCCTTCAACAACCTGGAGCTCACCACCTTCACCCCCTACTCCAGCACCTATGCGGGCTATGCCATCGACAAGGGGCAGCTCTCCATGAAGCTCAACTACAAGCTGCAGGGCAACCGGCTGGAGGGGGACAACGACATCACCATCAAGAAGCTGCAACTCGGGGAGAAGGTCAAGAGCGAGCAGGCCAAGGATCTGCCCCTCGGCCTCGCCATCGCCCTGCTGAGCGATTCGAACGGCGTCATCAAGATGAACCTCAAGGTGAAGGGCAATCTGGATCAGCCTGATTTCAGCCTGGGCAACATCTTCTGGGACGTGCTCGGCAATACCCTCGGCAAGGCCATCACCTCCCCCTTCTCCCTGCTTGCGTCCCTGACGGGGGGCACCAAGGATCTCGACGAGCTCCCCTTCCTGCCTGGCGATCCCGCCCTGACCCCGACACAGCAGACCAAGCTGACCACCCTCGCCCAGGCCCTCAAGGAGAGGCCCAAGCTCAGCATGAACATCCGCGGCAAGGTCAACTTCAACGAAGAGCGCCCCATCCTTCAGCGCCAGAAGCTTGAGCGGCTGCTGGCCAAGATCACCGGCAGCCCGGTGGATTTGACGCTGCTGGAGCAGGATCCCGCCATGCAATCCGCACTGGCAGAGGCCTATGAAGCCAAGTTCAACGAAGATCTCGGGGATCTGGCCGACCGGTTGCGACTCGATGAAGGGAGCGAGGCCCTGCGCGCCCAGGCGGTGCTCCTGCTGCGGGATCAGCAGCTCATCACCGCCAAGTCCCTGCGAAACCTCGCCATGCGCCGCGCCCAGAACACCAAGGAGTATCTGGTGGATACCCAGGGCATCGCGCCGGAGCGCCTCTTCGTGCTCGACAGCCAGGTGAAGGAGACGGACAAGGAAGCCAAGGTGGTGCTGACCCTGGACAACTGATCCGGCGCCCGCCGGATGCCCCTCTTGTTTGCCCCGACGGCATATGGCCCAAGGGGCTCCCACCCCCGACCCCCACCGGATAACGCCTTCCTGGCCATTTAAGGTGCCCACCGCCCAGATACCCGTGCGGTGCCAGTTGCTCGACCCTTTCTCATCCCTTTCTTTCCCGCCGGAGCGAGCGGGCGGTGGCTGGTCCCGCGCTTTGCCCCTGCTGTTCCCTTTGTGCCTAGCGGCGGCGACATCATGGTGGAGCTGCCTTATCCCTGCTTGCCTCCCCTTCTCTAACCTCCCCCGACCCCTGCCATCAGGATTTATCTCTCGCTAGCCGTCTCGAAAGATCTCGTTATCCCGTTATCCCGTTATCCCGTTATCCCGTTATCCCGCATGTCGGCATGTCGGCATGTCGGCATGTCGGCATGTCGGCATGTCGGCATGTCGGCATGTCGGCATGTCGGCATGTCAAAATAGATGGCCGATTAGATATACAGTGTCTAATCGGGCCAATCCTGAACACCCTCTTGCGCACGCCACAGGGCCAACCCCGCGCCCCCTTCCATTTCGAAGCGTTTTTACTGGGTCCATGGCCCATCCCGCCTCTGGCTTTTTGACAAGGGCAGCCTCTGATCCTGCCCGTTAATCTTGCGCCCCTTTCGCCCGTGGCAGTCAACACGGCGCGCTTGCGGGTTTCTCAGGCACCCCGCCCTTGTGTAGTGAACACGGTGGCGAGCGCGGGGTTGACGAGAAAATGGGGAGCGCAACGGACACTGCGATGGCAAGCGATACGGGAGGCCGATGCGCCACAAACAGGAGGGAAACACTCTGGTCTGATGGCATATGAACTCATTTTTCAATCAAGCCGCCATGACGCGACCATCCGGGGCGCGTTTCCCTCACCAATCCCAGTCACCATCGTCGTTGCCGACTTTCATGCCAAGGTGCCTTTTATACAAAATTGCAACGTTGAAAACGTTTTTCATTCACCACTCGTCTACCTGAATGGCACGAATGGTTGGCCACTTAAACTTTCGTGTTCTTTTTTTACCATTTCTGTGTGTCCCCCCTTGCCCGGGACCCTGAGCCTGCCTAAAATCGCGCGTCTTTTATCAACCCCACCTCTATTGTTGGAGAACACCACGTGAGCGAAAAATTGGCCAACCCTGCCCCTCTGGGTCTGATGGGTTTCGGTATGACCACCATTCTGCTGAACATCCATAACGCAGGTTTCTTCCCCATCAGCGCCATGATCCTGGCCATGGGTCTGTGCTATGGCGGTCTGGCCCAGATCATCGCCGGCATCATGGAGTACAAGCGTGGCAACACCTTCGGTGTCACCGCCTTCATCTCCTACGGTACCTTCTGGTGGAGCCTGGTGTTCCTGCTGATGATGCCGGGCATGGGTCTGGCCGAAGCCACTCCCCACGCCTACATGGGCTGGTATCTGCTGATGTGGGGCATGTTCACCCTGTTCATGCTGGTAGGCACCATCAACTTCCCCCGCGTGAAGCAGTTCGTGTTCGCCTCCCTGACCGTGCTGTTCTTCCTGCTGGCCGCCCGTGACTTCACCGGCAGCACCCTGATCGGCACCATCGCAGGTTTCGAAGGCATCATCTGCGGCGCCAGCGCCATCTACCTGGCCATGGCCACTGTGATCAACGAGCAGTTCGGTCGCACCGTGCTGCCCATCGGCGAGCAGAAGAAAGCCGCTCCCGTCGAGCTCAAAGCCGCTGCCTAAGCACCCGGCGACATCGCTGTCACGAAAAAGGCACCCTCGGGTGCCTTTTGTGTTTCTGCCGCCCGGACACAGTGCCGGTCAGCCCTGCGCTCCGGGATCCCCAGCAAGCAATCGGGTGGCCGGGTAGCGGCCTGCGGGATCCTGGCCGTAGAAGCGGGCGAACTGGTCATAGACCGCAGGGTAGACGGCGCGCAGACGCAACGGATCGGTGAAGAAGCTCTCGCTGCACACCGCGAAGAATTCGGCGGGATGCGAGGCGGCGTAGGGGTCTATCTCGGTCACCTCCTCTCTGGTCAACTGATCGTTCATCTCGTCAAACGCACCTTGCAGCGCCCGGGTCCATTGCTGGGGATCCATGCCCCGCGGCAGGGGCGGTGCACCGTCCGCATCCCCTCCCAGCATGTCGAGCTTGTGGGCAAGCTCATGGATCACCAAGTTGAATCCGTCCCAGTCCCCGTCCTGCTGCAATTCGCTCCAGGCCAGCACCAGCGGCCCCTGGGGCCAGGATTCACCGGCGTTCTCCTCTTCAAATTCGCTCACCAGCCCGAACTCGTCCTGCACCTCCTGACGACGGGTCACGGGCTCGGGGATGATGATCACCTCGTGGAAACCTCGATACCAATCGAACCCCAGGTGCAGGATGGGCAGCACTGCCTGCAGGGCCAGCACCCCCTGCTGGCGGGGCGTCAGTTCCACCCCGATCTGGGTGAGGGTCTTGCGCGAGAGAAAATGGCGCGCCAGCTCCATCAACTTCTGCGCCTCTTCTTCTTCAAGCCCCTGCAAGATGGGCACCGCCGCCAGCGCCTCGCGCCACTCCTGCTCTTCTGGGAGACGGGGCTCCCGGGGAGATGCACCACCCAATACCTCTTTCAACCTGGACCAGAACACACGGACTCCTCTTGCCAATCAGACAGCTTTCACAAAACGTTTCGGACGCTCGCAATACCCTTGCGCCAGATAAAATCGGTGCGCCCCTTCGCGCTTGAGGCTGCTGGAGAGCTCCAGCTGGCCGCACCCCAGGGCTGCCGCCCGCTGCTCTGCCGCCGCCAGCAGCAGGGCCCCGATGCCCCCGCCCCTTGCACCCTCATCGACAACCAGCGCCGAGATCAGGCCCCAGGCTGGTGCAAGGTGCATGGGCTGCAGGCGATGCCACACCAGCACCCCCACCGGGATCCCCTCGCACAGGGCCAGCAGTACCTCCCGAGCCGGATCGGGCTGGGCCAGCCTGGCGCTGACCGCCCCGTCAGGGTTGGGGTAGCCCAGCTGGGCAAACAACCCCGTCAATCCGGTCCCATCTTCCTCCCCGGCGAGGCGAATGATGCACCTGTTTTCCCTTGTTGCCACTCCTGGCCTCCTATTTGCATTACCTCAATCAGCCCTCTGGGCATGGCAAAGCGGCAGATGATGGGTATGTACCGAATCTTGTCCAGTTCCATTCACCATTTGTTAATGTCAATTCACAAATTAACAAAGTCACAACACTTTTCACTAGGAAGGCCCTGAACAAACCGATATGTTAAATCCCGCGGACTAACCAGTCGAAAGTCCCGCACAATCCTGAGTGACCCCCTTGGTCACCGCATATTTCAATGTTAAGGGAGCGAGGCATATAGACCTCGCCAAGACAGCGCAACAAAGGAGTTGTTGTACATGAATGAGATCGTCAATGCCATCAATGGCGTGATTTGGAGCCCAGCGCTCATTTATCTGTGTCTGGGGGTAGGCCTCTACTTCTCCCTGCGCAGCCGTTTCCTGCAACTGCGCCACTTGAAAGGCATGATACGCCTGATGTTTCAGGGCAAGGGCAACGATGCCGGTGTCTCCTCCTTCCAGGCACTCTCCATGACCCTGGCCGGTCGCGTCGGTACCGGCAACATCGCCGGTGTGGCCACCGCCATCACCTTCGGCGGCCCGGGCGCCCTGTTCTGGATGTGGATGGTCGCCTTCCTCGGCGCCAGCTCCGCCTTCGTGGAGTCCACCCTGGGTCAGGTCTACAAGGAGAAGATCAACGGTGAATACCGCGGCGGTCCGGCCTTCTACATCGAGAAGGGCCTGGGCATGAAGTGGTATGCCTGGACCTTCGCCATCGCCACCATCTTCGCCTGCGGCGTGCTGCTGCCGGGCGTACAAGCCAACTCCATCGGCTCCAGCCTGCAGACCGCCTTTGACATCGATCCCAACGTCACCGCCGCCGGTCTGGCGCTGCTGCTCGGTTTCATCATCTTCGGCGGCGTCAAACGCATCGCCAATTTCGCCAGTACCGTGGTGCCCTTCATGGCGCTGGGTTACATCATCGTCGCCTGCGTCATCATCGCCCTGAACATCGGCCAACTGCCGGGCGTGATCCTGCTCATCTGGAAGAGTGCCTTCGGGATGGAAGCCGGCTTCGGCGCCATTCTGGGTCTGGCCATCATGTGGGGTGTCAAGCGCGGGGTCTACTCCAACGAAGCCGCCCAGGGGACTGGTCCCCACGCCTCCTCCGCCGCGGCGGTGAGCCACCCGGCCAAGCAGGGCCTGGTGCAGGCGTTCTCCGTCTACATCGACACCCTGTTCGTCTGCTCCGCCACCGGCTTCATGCTGCTCATCACCGGCCTGTACAACGTGCAGGGTCCGGACGGTGCCGCCCTCTACACCGGCATCGCCGGCATCGCGGCAGGCCCCGGCTATGTGCAGACCGCCATGGAAAGCATGATGCCAGGCTTTGGCAACTACTTCGTCGCCATCGCCCTGTTCTTCTTCGCCTTCACCACCATCGTGGCCTACTACTACATCGCCGAAACCAACATCGCTTTTGTCAACCGCAAGATTAACCGCCCCTGGCTCACCTTCCTGCTGAAGATTGCGCTGATGGCTGCCACCGTCTACGGCACCGTCAAGACCGCCGATCTGGCCTGGGGCCTGGGTGACATCGGCGTCGGCCTGATGGCCTGGCTCAACATCGGTGCCATCCTGATGCTGCAAAAGCCGGCTTTCGCCTGTCTGAAAGACTACGAGGCACAGCTGGCCAAGGGTCTGGATCCCGTGTTCCACCCGGAAAAGCTCGGCATCAAGAACGCCGACTACTGGATTGAAAACCGCGCCGAAGTGAACCTGATGCGCGAGCAAACCGGCCACCCCTTCGAGGCAGACCCGGATACCGTTGCCAAGTAATCAGACGGCACAATGCAAAATGGCAGCTTCGGCTGCCATTTTCATTTGTGTTGGATGGGTGAGGGGTTCAAAGCGCGTTGCGGCGCGGTCCGAATGGCAGGCGCCAGCGAAGCAGGCTGTTGAGGGTCGCCCGCCACTGGTTGGGG
The DNA here is from genome assembly GCF_040908265.1 of Aeromonas sp. R5-1. Classification (NCBI taxonomy): domain Bacteria; kingdom Pseudomonadati; phylum Pseudomonadota; class Gammaproteobacteria; order Aeromonadales; family Aeromonadaceae; genus Aeromonas; species Aeromonas sp. R5-1. The sequence goes on along the minus strand of NZ_JBFODJ010000045.1, from coordinate 41,727 downwards.
CGCCCCAGGATCTGCCTCTGCAACCGGGTCTCTTCCTTGAGCATGGTCTCGTCACTGCGAGCCCAGGCCTGGGTGTAGAGCTGCTTGATCCCCGCCAGCGCATCCGGCGACTTGGTGATCAGGGTCCGGGCAAAGGCCCGCGCCTCTTCCAGGGGATCCGCGCACACCCGGCTCACCAGGCCGAGGGACTTGGCTTCGCTGGCTTCGAGCTCGCGCCCGCTCATGGCAAGCTCCATGGCGGTATCCATCCCCATCAGGTTGCGCAGGGTGACACTGCCGCTCATGTCGGGGATGATGCCCCACTTGATCTCCATCACCGAGAAGCGGCAATCCGGGGTGCTGAAGCGAAAATCGGCGCCGAGCGCTATCTGCAGACCGCCGCCAAAACAGACCCCCTGGGTCACCGCAATCACGGGCACCGGCAGTTGATGCCAGCCATAGGCCACCCGCTGGGCCAGGTTGGTCGCCTCGTCCGCCTCGCGCTTGAGGATCTCCAGCGCCGCCACCGGCTGCCTCAGCATGGATTTCACATCCAGCCCGGCGCAGAACGCCCGCCCCTCCCCGTGCAGGATCACGGCCCGCAACCCTTTTTGCCGGGATACTGCGTTCAGCGTCTCGTCGATGGTGTCGAACATGGCCCGATCCAGCGCGTTGAGCTTGTCCCCCCGGCAGAGCATCACCTCGGCGATCCCCTCCTGAAACACCCATTTGACCCTTGGCTTTTCCATCTCCGTCTTCGTCCTTTGATTCAACTGGTCATACCACAACGTTACCAGAGTGTTATGGGCAGGTACAGGGAGGCCGCCCCGGGCCTGCGACTAAAGTCGGCTGGCCCGGTGGTGGAGCCTTTGTCAGACTGGCCCCATGGTCACGGTGGAGCCTGTCATGTCACTTCTGTTCAATTTTGCCCGTCCACCGTTCGACGGCCTGGACGAGGAGGCACGCCAGCGGCTCGGTCAGCACCTCAGCATCTGCTACTTTCGCGCGGGCCAGACGGTGCAGCACGCCGGGGAGGAGCCCGCCGGGCTCTACCTCATCATCAAGGGGGCCGTGGAAGAGTCGGCCCCCCATCAATCCTTTGGGGACTATGGCGAGGGGGACATGTTCGACGTCCGTGCCCAGTTTGACGGGCACTGCCGCCACCGTTTCGCCGCCCTGGAAGATACCCTCTGCCAGCTCATTCCCCGCCCCGTCTTTCTGGCCCTGTGCGACGCGCACCCCCATATCGCCCGCTACTTCACCGCCACCCTGGCGGAGCGCCAGCGGGAGCAGGAGCGCCGCGGCCAGCTCGGACAGCAGAACCTGGCAGAGTTCATCCTGACCCGCATCGCTCCCGACCATCTGCAGGCGCCGCTCATCGTGGAAAGCAGCCTCTCACTCCTGGCCGCCACCGAGGCCATGGTGGCCAGGGGCACCGACTGCCTGCTCTATCCCGGAGCAGAGGGCAGCCTGAGCCTGGCCACCCGCAAGACCCTGCTCCACGCCCTCACCCTCAAGGGATTGCCGCTCAGTGCGCCGCTGGCGGTGCTGACCCCCACCCCGCTGACGGGTCTGCCACTGGGGAGCTATCTGTTCGATGCCCTGCTGCTGATGACCCGCCACCGCATCAAGCGCCTGGTCATCTGGCAGGGGCAGGAGGTGGCAGGCATCCTGCATCTGACCCAGGTGCTCGGGCTCTTCTCCACTCACTCCCATGTGCTGACCCTGCGCATCGCCCGCGCCGACTCCCCGGCCGCCCTCGAGGCGGTCGCCCGGGAGCAGCAGCAACTCATTCGCTCCCTGTTTGCCCAGGGGATCCACACCCTGTTCCTGATGAAGCTCATCGCCACCATCAACGAGCAGTTGATCGCCAAGGCCTTTTCCCTGGTGATCCCCGCGGCGCAGCAAGAGCAGGTGTGCCTGCTGATGCTGGGGTCGGAGGGGCGTGGCGAACAGATCCAGAAAACCGATCAGGACAATGCCCTGATCCTGCCGGATGGCCTGCCGTGGCCCACCCAGTCGGCGGATCTGGCCGCCTTCAGCGCCCTGCTGGCGCGCCTGGGTTATCCCCCTTGCCCGGGCAGGGTGATGGTCAACAACCCGGCCTGGGTGAAGCCGCTTGGCGGCTGGCTGCAAGGGATAGAGCAGGCCTGTGTGCGCGCCAGCGAAGCGGATCTGCTCTGGCTCGCCACCCTGGCCGATGCCCAGGCCATCACGGGAGATCGCGCCCGGCTCGCCCCCGTCGCCCGCCACCTGCGGGCCTGCCTCGCCGACCGGCCGGATCTGCTGGCGGAGATGGCAAGGGCCGCCGTCGCCTTTCACGCCCCCCTCACCCTCTTTGGCAGGCTGGAGCAAGCCCCCGAGGGGCTGGATCTCAAGCGGGGCGGCCTCTTCCCCCTTGTCCACGGCGTCCGGGTACTCTCCCTGGAGGCGGGGATCCTGGAGACCTCGACCACAGGACGCATCGAGGCCCTGGTGGGCCAGGGACGCCTCAGCCGGGACTATGGCACCAATCTGGCGGAGGCCTTCCGGCTGTTCATGCGGCTTCGGCTGCGCAGCCAGTTGCAGGAGGGAGACGGACGGGTGCGGGTGGCAGACCTCGGCCCCGCAGAGCGGGATCTGCTGCGCCATGCCCTGCACCAGGTGAAGAAGTTCCAGCAATGGCTCACCTTGCACTTTCGTCTTAGGCAATAGCGATGTGGATGCACTGGCGCCGCCGCTGGCTTGGCAGGACGTTTCGGGAGGGGGTGTTTGCCCCGCTCTTTGCCCGCCCTGCTGGCGACGAGTGGGTGGCGCTGGACTTCGAGACCACCAGCCTGGATCCGGCGCTGGCGGAGATCGTCTCCATCGGGGCGGTGCGCATCCGGGGCAACCGGATAGAAACGGGCGATGCCCTTGCCATCCGGGTCCAGGCTCCCGCCAGCCTGAGCGCCGGGTCCGTGGTGATCCACGGCCTGCGCCATCAGGATCTGCAACAGGGAATGGCACTGGAGCCCGCGCTGCGCGCGCTGCTGGAGTTCATCGGCTCCCGTGAGCTGGTGGGGTATCACATCGCCTATGACCTGCGCATTCTCAACCTCGCCTGCCAACGGCTGTGGGGGCTCACCCTGCCCCAGCGCGGCATCGAGGTGAGCCGCCTCTATCACGATCACCTCTATCGCCGCTATCCCGACGCCGCCATCGATCTGCACCTGGCCGCGATCTGTCGCCATCTGGCGCTGCCAGCCCTGCCCCCCCACGACGCCCTGAGCGATGCCGTCACCGCCGCCCTTGTCTTTGTACGCCTGCATCAGGGCGGCCCGCTGGCTTATCCCAAAGTCTAATTGTTCGGAAATAACATTTAATTCACATTTTGCTTACATGGACAGCCGTGCTGTCCGGTAGGGAACCCCTCATCCACCGCTGACATTCACTGTCATGGAGAACTGCAATGGAACAGCAACCGTATCTTCGGATCCAGCAAGATCCCAACTTCCAGGCACTGGTCGCCAAACGCCAGCGTTTTGCCTGGACCCTCTCCATCCTGATGCTGGGGCTCTACCTGGCGTTCATCCTGCTCATCGCCTTTGCACCGGGCTGGCTTGGCACCCCCTTGAGCGAAGGCTCCAGCATCACCCGTGGCATCCCGGTCGGGATTGGTCTCATCGTATCGGCCTTCGTGCTGACCGGTATCTACGTATTTCGTGCCAACGGCGAGTTCGACGAGCTGAACCAGAAGATCCTCAAGGGAGCGCAATCATGAAAGGCAAGTTTCTGCTGCCGCTGGCAGGTCTGATCTCCACCCCCTTGCTGGCGGCCGACGCCATCAGCGGCGAGGTGCAACGCCAACCCCTCAATATCTCGGCCATCGTGATGTTCGTGATCTTCGTGGCCGCGACCCTGTTCATCACCTACTGGGCCTCCAAGCGCAACCGCTCGGCCTCCGACTACTACGCCGCCGGCGGGCGCATCACCGGCTTCCAGAATGGTCTGGCCATCGCCGGTGACTACATGTCCGCCGCCTCCTTCCTCGGCATCTCCGCCTTGGTCTACACCTCGGGATATGACGGTCTCATCTACTCCATCGGCTTCCTGGTGGGCTGGCCCATCATCCTGTTCCTGATCGCGGAGCGGCTGCGCAACCTCGGCAAGTACACCTTTGCCGACGTGGCCTCCTACCGCCTCAAGCAGACCTCGGTGCGCAGCCTCTCCGCCAGCGGCTCCCTGGTGGTGGTCGCCCTCTACCTCATCGCCCAGATGGTCGGTGCCGGCAAGCTCATCGAGCTGCTGTTCGGCCTCCAATACCACGTGGCCGTGGTGCTGGTCGGCATCCTGATGGTGCTCTACGTGCTGTTCGGCGGCATGCTGGCCACCACCTGGGTACAGATCATCAAGGCGGTGATGCTGCTCTCCGGTGCCTCCTTCATGGCCATCATGGTGATGAAGTCCGTCAACTTCGACGTCGGTACCCTGTTCAGCGAAGCGGTCAAGGTGCATGCCAATGGTGCGGCCATAATGAGCCCGGGCGGCCTGGTCGCCGACCCCATCTCCGCCATCTCCCTTGGGCTGGCCCTGATGTTCGGTACCGCAGGTCTGCCCCACATCCTGATGCGCTTCTTCACCGTGAGCGATGCCAAGGAAGCCCGTAAATCGGTGTTCTATGCCACCGGCTTCATCGGGTACTTCTACATCCTCACCTTCATCATCGGCTTTGGCGCCATCCTGCTGGTCAGCACCAACCCGGACTTCAAGGACGCCACCGGTGCCCTGCTGGGGGGCACCAACATGGCGGCGGTCCATCTGGCCGATGCGGTGGGTGGCAGCCTGTTCCTGGGCTTCATCTCCGCCGTGGCGTTTGCCACCATACTGGCGGTCGTGGCCGGGCTGACCCTGGCGGGGGCCTCCGCGGTCTCTCACGACCTCTACGCCTGCGTCATCAAGGAAGGCAAGGCCAACGAGGCCGACGAGTTGCGCGTCTCCAAGATGACCACCCTGGTGCTGGGTGTGGTCGCCATCGGCCTTGGCATCCTGTTCGAGAAGCAGAACATCGCCTTCATGGTGGGCCTGGCCTTCTCCATCGCGGCGAGCTGCAACTTCCCGGTGCTCTTCCTCTCCATGTTCTGGTCCCGCCTGACCACCCGTGGCGCCGTCTATGGCGGCTGGCTCGGTCTCATCAGCGCCGTGACCCTGATGATCCTGGGCCCCACCGTCTGGGTGAAGGTGCTGGGTCATGCCCAGGCCATCTTCCCCTACGAATACCCAGCGCTCTTCTCCATGGGGCTGGCCTTCATCGGGATCTGGTTCTTCTCGGTCACCGACAAGTCCCAGGCAGCCTCCGACGAGCATGCGAAGTTCTTCCCGCAGTTCGTCCGCTCCCAGACCGGGCTCGGTGCCTCCGGCGCCTCCGCCCACTAAGTGACACCCCACGCATCCAAGCCGGCCCAGTGCCGGCTTTTTTCATGACCGCCCCTCGCCTCCCCTCTGCAAGAGAGGCCGGAGCCCGTTGCCGGCCTGGTCGTGAAACCTTACCCCCTGCAATGGGGCCAGATCACAGTTCCTGCTAAAACTTTCAGGGGATCTGTGCCATAATGCGCGCCATTTGACAGACCAACCGGGACATTCCAGTGCTTTCAAGCAACAACATCACCATGCAGTTCGGCGCCAAGCCGCTGTTTGAGAACATCAGCGTCAAGTTTGGCGGCGGCAACCGCTACGGCCTCATCGGTGCCAACGGCTGTGGCAAGTCCACCTTCATGAAGATCCTCGGCGGCGATCTCGAACCCACCGGCGGCAATGTGAGCCTGGATGTCAACGAGCGCATCGGTAAGCTGCGCCAGGATCAGTTCGCCTACGAAGAGATGCGCGTGCTGGACGTGGTCATGATGGGCCACACCGAGCTGTGGGCCGCCATCGCCGAACGCGATGCCATCTACGCCAACCTGGAAGCCACCGACGACGACTACATGAAGGCCGCCGAGCTGGAAGGCCTGGTCGCCGAATATGATGGCTATACCGCCGAATCCCGCGCAGGCGAACTGCTGCTGGGTGCCGGTATTCCCATCGAGCAGCACAACGGCCCGATGAGCGAAGTGGCCCCGGGCTGGAAACTGCGGGTACTGCTGGCGCAGGCGCTCTTCTCCAACCCCGACATCCTGTTGCTGGACGAGCCGACCAACAACCTGGACATCAACACCATTCGCTGGCTGGAGCAGGTGCTCAACGATCGTGAAAGCACCATGATCATCATCTCTCACGACCGTCACTTCCTGAACTCCGTCTGCACCCACATGGCGGATCTGGACTACGGCGAGCTGCGGGTCTACCCGGGCAACTACGACGAGTACATGCTGGCTGCCACCCAGGCCCGCGAGCGCCTGCTGGCCGACAACGCCAAGAAGAAGGCCCAGATCGCCGATCTGCAATCCTTCGTCTCCCGCTTCAGCGCCAACGCCTCAAAATCCAGCCAGGCTACCTCCCGCCTCAAGCAGATCGACAAGATCAAGATTGAGGAAGTGAAGGTATCCAGCCGTCAGAACCCCTTCATCCGCTTCGAGCAGGACAAGAAGCTCTACCGCAACATCCTGGAAATCGAAGGCGTCTCCAAGGGTTATGGCGACGGTCCCCTGTTCAAGGGGCTCAACATGATGCTGGAAGTGGGCGAGAAGGTCGCCATCCTGGGTACCAACGGGATCGGTAAGTCCACCCTGATCAAGACGCTGGTCGGTGCCCTGGCACCGGATACCGGCACCATCAAGTGGTCCGAGAACGCCCAGATCGGCTACTACGCCCAGGATCACGCCGAAGATTTCGACACCGATCTCAATGTGTTCGACTGGATGGCCCAATGGAAGCAGGAGAACGAAGACGAGCAGGCGGTGCGCTCCGTGCTGGGTCGTCTGCTCTTCTCCCAGGACGACATCAAGAAGCCGGTCAAGGTGCTCTCCGGTGGTGAACAGGGCCGGATGCTGTTCGGCAAGCTGATGATGCAGCGCCCCAACATCCTGATCATGGATGAACCGACCAACCACCTGGACATGGAATCCATCGAATCCTTGAACCTGGCGCTGGAGATGTACAAGGGTACCCTGATCTTCGTCTCCCACGACCGCGAGTTCGTCTCCTCCCTGGCGACCCGCATCCTGGAACTGACTGAAGACGGCATCCGCGACTTCGGCGGCACCTACGAGGATTACCTGCGCACCCAGGGTGTGGTGTAATCCTCCGCTTTCAAGCAAAGCGATCAGAACCGGCGCCTCGTGCGCCGGTTTTTTATGCCTCCTTGATCACGCCCCACAGCAAGAGAAGGATTGGGGATAGGGAGAGCAAGAGTACAGCGCGCTGTCATACACCTGTCCCGCTCATCCCCAGCCAGGATAGGCAGCACAAGCCCGTGCCTGGCCCTTCCCTCCTGCGCCCGCCCGCTCTGCCGGGCTGTCGATGGCACAAAAAAAACGGCTCCATCATGGAGCCGTTTTCACACTTGGGGCCGTGAGGCTGACTTACTCGACAGTGGCTTCCACGTCGGTGAAGTATTCGATCTTGGCCGCCTTGCGCAGCTCGTCGATCAGCGACTTGTAGTCGGCCTGTGCCTTGCCCTGACCCAGCTGACCTTGCAGCAGGCTAACCATCTGGGACGGCTCCTTGATGACGTTGACCTTGTCCAGCGCCACCACCACACGATCACCGTTGGCTTCGGTCACCAGCTCGACGCTCGGCTTGCCATCGGTCGGATGGGGCATGCGGAACGCCTGGGTCACCAGGTTCTGGTCCATCTCCTGGGCGAAACGGGATACACCGGTATGGGTATCCACTTTCAGACCCAGCGCGGTCAGGTCGGCCTGAACGGTCTCACCGGCCTTGAGCTTGTCCAGCAGACCCTGGGCCTTGCCACGGGCCACTTCACTGGCCTTGTCGTGCTTGATGGCGGTGATCACCTGCTCTTTCACCTCGGCAAGCGGCTTGGCCGCCTTCGGCTGGTGACCCATGATGTGCAGCACCAGCGCCTTGCCGTCGGCCAGCTCGATCACGTCGGAGTTGGTGTTGTCATCGCGCAGCTGTTCGGAGAATGCCACGGAAAGCACCTTGGGATCATTGAGCGGTGCCGGCGCATCGGCCTGGCTGAAATAGCCGGTGGACTGCACCTGGAGGCCCATGGCTTCGGCGGTCAAGTCCAGGGAGTCCGGGTTCTCGAAGCTGCTGTCGGCCATCTTCTGCTGTTCGGCGAAGAACTGCTCCTTGGCCTTCTCAGACTGCAGACGGGCGATGGTATCGCTCATCACGTCCACGAAGGGCTTGGTCTTGGCCGGTTCGACTCCCAGCAGCTTGATGATGTGGAAGCCGAACGGGCTCTTCACCACGGCGGAGAGATCGCCGGCCTTGGCCAGCGCGAACGCGGCTTTCTCGAAGGCAGGATCCATCACCCCCTTCTCGAACCAGTCGAGCTCCCCGCCCTTCTTCGCGGAGAAGGTATCGGAGGAGTCGGCCTTGGCCAACGCGGCGAAATCGTCACCTGCCTTGGCCTTGGCCAGCACGGCCTCGGCTTTCTGCTCGGCGGCCTTTTCATCCTTGCCAAACGGGATCAGGATGTGCGCCACCTGACGGCGCTCGGGACGCTGGAACAGATCCTGATGCTGGTCGTAGTAATCCTGGGCATCCTGCTCGGTGACCTTGATGTTCTTGCCAAGGTTCGCGGCATCGAGTAGCAGATAGTCGACCTTGACCGTCTCGTCGTTCATGAAGCGAGCGCTGTTGGCCTTGTAGAACTGCTCCACCTCGGCATCGCTCACCTCGATCCCGTCCACATAGGCGGAAGCGGCCAGACGGATCAGGCGCAGGTCACGGGTCTGGTTGTAGAGACGATCCAGTTGCTCGGCTTCACCCTTGAGGGCGAACTCCGATCCCAGCACGGCGCCCATCAATTGCTGGCGCACCATGTCCTGGCGCAGGGAGTCGCGGAACATCTCGGGGGTCATGCCGGCACGGCGAATGAGCTGCAGGTAGCGGTCATTGCTGAACTTGCCGTTCTCGGCAAACTCGGGCATGGCGACGATGGCCTGCTTGATCTGCTCATCGCTGACGCGCAGACCCAGGGAGCGGGCCTTGTCATCGATCAGCGCCTGATCGATCAGACGGTCCAGCACGCCACGGCGGAACTGTTTCATGTAATCGGGATTGGCGGCCAGCTGGTTGAAGGCCTCACCCATTTGGGATTCCATGCGGGCCCGCTCATTGCGGTAGGCATTCTCCAGTGCGGGGGCACTGATGTCATTGCCGTTGACGGTGGCGGGGGCGGTACGTGCCGGGCCATTGAGGTAGCTGCCTACCCCGGCCAAGGCAAAGGAGAGGATGATCAGGCCCAAGATAACCTTGGCTACCTTGCCCTGCGCCCCTTCGCGTAGTTTATCCAACATCATGTTTGTACTTATGCTCCCGAACTCGATGGGCGTAAATAATGAAAAGGCGCACCGATTGCGATGCGCCTTGGTCAAGCAGTATGAGGGAGAGCCCTCTCACTTGTCTGGTCAGAGACCAAGGACGGTGCCGATAGATATCAGCGACCGGCTTAGTTGACCGCGTCTTTCAGGGCCTTGCCGGCTTTGAAGGCAGGAACTTTACCGGCAGCGATTTCGATGGTCGCACCAGTTTGCGGGTTGCGGCCGGAACGGGCTGCACGCTCGCGAACGGCGAAAGTACCGAAACCAACCAGAGCAACCTGGTCACCCTCTTTCAGGGCTTCGCCCACGGCATCGATGAAGGCATCCAGCGCACGGCCAGCGGCAGCTTTGGAGATATCAGCACCGTCTGCAATCTTGTCAATCAGTTGAGATTTATTCACTCTTATATTCCCCTTTTATCGAACATCGCTGCGGCGCTGATTTCCCTGGCCACAACAAGTGGAGGTTTTATAACAAGCCTCCTGATCAGTTGCAAGTGACAATCTGGCGCAAACCCGCGCCACATCACGCATTGCGACTCATCATGAGTACCCGATCGGTGGTCAAGGCTACTTCCGTTGTCCGGTGCATGCAAGCCTTAACCACCCCCCGAATGCGCCAAATTTGCGGCGCATCAACATTTACACGACAGAAACGCGTTCGAAACCTTGCGGATTGTCCTGCAACGCCAGTGCAAGCACCTCATCAATCCAGCGAACCGGATAGATTTCAAGATCTTGTTTGACGTTGGCCGGGATCTCCTCGAGGTCACGTTCGTTCTCTTTCGGGATCAGCACACGCTTGATGCCACCACGGTGGGCCGCCAGCAGTTTCTCCTTGAGACCACCGATGGGCAGCACCTCGCCACGCAGGGTGATTTCACCCGTCATCGCCACGTCGGCACGCACCGGGTTGCCGGTGAGGCTGGAGACCAGGGCGGTACACATGGCGATACCGGCGCTCGGGCCGTCTTTCGGGGTCGCCCCTTCCGGCACGTGCACGTGGATGTCGCGCTTCTCGTAGAAGTCGCCGTTGATACGCAGCTTCTCGGCACGGGCCCGCACCACCGTCATGGCCGCCTGGATGGACTCCTGCATCACGTCACCGAGGGAACCGGTGTAAGTGAGCTTGCCCTTGCCCGGCATGTTGGTGGTCTCGATGGTGAGCAGATCGCCCCCCACTTCGGTCCACGCCAGCCCGCACACCTGACCAATCTGGTTCTGGTCGGTGGCCTTGCCATAGTCAAAGCGCTGTACCCCCAGGAACTCCTTGAGGTTCTCCTGGTTGACCTGAACATGCTTGATGCTCTTGTCCAGCAGGATGCGTTTGACTGCCTTGCGACAGATTTTTGAGATTTCACGCTCCAGGCTGCGCACACCCGCCTCGCGGGTGTAGTAGCGAATCACCCCGATCAGCGCCGAATCCTCGATGGTGATCTCGGAAGGCTTCAGGCCGTTGCGCTGGATCTGCTTGGCCACCAGGTGCTGCTTGGCAATGTTGAGCTTCTCGTCCTCGGTGTAGCCGGACAGACGGATCACTTCCATCCGGTCCAGCAGCGGACCCGGTATGTTCATGGAGTTGGAGGTGGCCACGAACATCACGTCCGACAGGTCATAATCCACTTCCAGATAGTGATCGTTGAAGCTGCTGTTCTGCTCGGGATCCAGCACCTCCAGCAGGGCGGAAGCGGGATCGCCACGCATGTCCGAGCTCATCTTGTCGATTTCGTCGAGCAGGAACAGCGGGTTCTTCACGCCGACTTTCGCCATCTTCTGAATGAGCTTGCCGGGCATGGAGCCGATATAGGTACGACGGTGACCGCGGATCTCCGCCTCGTCACGCACCCCACCCAGGGCCATGCGCACATACTTGCGGCCGGTAGCCTTGGCGATGGACTGCCCCAGGGAGGTCTTGCCCACCCCGGGAGGCCCGACCAGGCAGAGGATGGGGCCCTTGAGCTTGTTCACACGCGCCTGCACCGCCAGGTATTCGAGGATGCGATCCTTGACCTTGTCCAGGCCATAGTGATCCGCATCCAGCACCTCCTGGGCCTTGCCCAGGTCTTTCTTGACCTTGGAGCGTGCCTTCCAGGGCACCTGCACCATCCAGTCCACATAGCTGCGCACCACGGTAGCTTCCGCCGACATGGGGGACATCATCTTGAGCTTGGCGAGCTCGGCCTGGGCCTTCTCGCGGGCATCCTCCGGCATCCCGGCCTCTTCAATCTTGCGATTGAGGGCTTCGAATTCATCCGGGCTGTCTTCCAGCTCACCCAGCTCTTTCTGGATGGCCTTCATCTGCTCGTTGAGGTAATACTCCCGCTGGCTCTTCTCCATCTGCTTCTTGACCCGGGAGCGGATGCGTTTCTCGACCTGCAACAGGTCGATCTCCGACTCCATCATGGCCATCAGAAACTCGATGCGCTCGGACACGGAGGCGATTTCCAGCACCTTCTGCTTGTCTTCGAGCTTGAGCGGCATGTGGGCAGCCATGGTATCGGCCAGGCGCGCCGCATCGTCGATCGCCGAAATCGAGGTGAGTACCTCGGGCGGGATCTTCTTGTTGAGCTTGATGTAACCTTCGAACTGGCCGATGGCAGAGCGCACCAGCACGTCCTGATCCTTCTCCTCGATGGGGGCGGACGCGATGTACTGGGCCTCCCCGACAAAAAAGTCGCGATCGTCGATCATCCGCTCAAGACGGGCACGCTGGCCCCCCTCCACCAGCACCTTGACGGTGCCGTCCGGCAGCTTGAGCATCTGCAGAATATTGGCCACTGTCCCGACGGAGAAAATTTCCTCCACCGTCGGTTCGTCAGTCGACGCATCCTTCTGGGCCACCAGCAGGACTTTCTTGTCCTGCTCCATGGCCGCTTCCAGACAGCGAATGGATTTTTCCCGCCCCACAAAGAGTGGAATGACCATGTGGGGATAGACCACCACGTCACGAAGAGGCAGGACGGGAATCTCGATGCGTTCTGAACGCTCTAGGTTCATATATGTCCTCTCGGCTTGTTATACCGTTGGCAAAGGCTTGGCTGAGTATATGGGGGCGCAAAGATGAGATTCAATCGCCTTGGCCGTAAAAAGCATGAAAGGGGCAAAAAGCCCCTTTATGTGATTAAAAATCAGACAGTTACTCTGAGGCTGCGGCCTGAGTCTCGGGATTGTCGTAGATCATCAGAGGCGCGGAGTCTCCCTTGATCACCGTCTCGTCGATCACCACCTTGCTGACCCCTTTCAGGGAGGGCAGGTCATACATGGTGTCGAGCAGCACGGCCTCGACAATGGAACGCAGACCCCGGGCACCGGTTTTGCGCTCCATGGCCTTGCGGGCAATGGCATTGAGCGCGTCGTCACGAAACTCCAGCTCCACCTCTTCCAGGGCGAACAGCGCGGCATACTGCTTGGTCAGCGCGTTTTTCGGCTCTTTCAGGATCTGGATGAGGGCCGCCTCGTCAAGCTCGGTCAGGGTCGCGACCACCGGCAGACGGCCGATGAACTCGGGGATAAGACCGTACTTGATGAGATCTTCCGGCTCCACCTTGGCAAAGTTCTCGCTCAGGGTTGCCTTGGCATTCTTGGATTTCACCTCGGCGCCAAAACCGATGCCGGTGCCCTTGACGGAACGCTGCTCGATCACCTTGTCCAGCCCCGCGAAGGCACCACCACAGATGAAGAGGATCTTGGAGGTATCGACCTGCAAAAACTCCTGCTGCGGGTGCTTGCGACCGCCCTGGGGCGGCACGGAGGCGATGGTGCCTTCGATCAGTTTCAGCAGGGCCTGCTGCACCCCTTCCCCGGACACGTCGCGGGTGATGGAGGGGTTGTCCGACTTGCGGGAGATCTTGTCGATCTCGTCGATGTAGACGATACCGCGCTGGGCCTTCTCCACGTCGTAGTCGCACTTTTGCAGCAACTTCTGGATGATGTTCTCCACGTCCTCGCCCACATAACCGGCTTCGGTCAGGGTGGTGGCATCGGCCATGGTGAAGGGCACATCCAGCAGACGAGCCAGGGTCTCGGCCAGCAGGGTCTTGCCGCTGCCGGTGGGGCCAATCAGCAGGATGTTGGATTTGCCCAGCTCCACGCCACCGGACTCGCTGCCGCTGCGAAGACGCTTGTAGTGGTTGTAGACAGCCACTGCCAGCACCTTCTTGGCGTACTCCTGACCGATCACGTAGTCGTCCAGATGGGCGCGGATTTCATGAGGGGTCGGCAGCTCGCTACCATCGCGCTTGGGAGAGATCTCGCGGATCTCCTCGCGGATGATGTCGTTGCACAGCTCGACACACTCATCACATACGTAGACGGAAGGGCCAGCGATCAGCTTGCGCACTTCATGCTGGCTTTTGCCGCAGAAAGAGCAATACAGCAGCTTGTCGCCCTCACCCTTGCGTTTCTCTGTCATTCAGCGACCTCGTTTTATCAATAGAGGATGGATCGTCCTGTTGAGTTTACAACAGGACGGGGTACCCTGCTCAGCCGCGCTGGCTCAGGATGCCGTCAACCAGACCATAGGCAACGGCCTGCTCGGCGGACATGAAGTTGTCACGGTCGGTGTCGCGCTCGATGGTGGCCATGTCCTGACCGGTATGGAACGCCAGACGATCGTTCAGGGTATTCTTGATTTTCAGGATCTCCTGGGCATGGATCTGGATGTCAGAAGCCTGCCCCTGGAAGCCGCCCAGCGGCTGGTGGATCATCACTCGGGCATTGGGCAGGCAGAAACGCTTGCCCTTGGCGCCACCGGCCAGCAGGAAGGCCCCCATGGAGCAGGCCTGCCCCATGCAGACGGTGCTCACGTCCGGCTTGATGAACTGCATGGTGTCATAGATGGACATACCCGCAGTGACGGCGCCACCCGGCGAGTTGATGTAGATGCTGATGTCCTGATCCGGGTTCTCGGACTCCAGGAACAGCAGCTGGGCCACCACCAGGTTCGCCATGTGATCCTCGACCTGACCGGTCAGGAAGATCACCCGCTCTTTCAGCAGACGGGAATAGATGTCGTAGGAACGCTCCCCTTTCGCGGTTTGCTCTACCACCATCGGGATGAGCGCATTGCGTGGGGATTCAGTCACATCGTTATAGTTCTTGTACATAAGGCATTGTCCCTAAAATAAAATGGCCCGAGTGGAGATCACACGAGCCATTATACTTAACAGTTTTGACCTTAAGTCAAATGTTCTTAGGCAGCGGCACCAGACTTGTTGATCACTTCGTCGAAGGCAACTTCTTTCTCGGTGACTTGCGCCTTGGACAGGATCAGATCGATGGCTTGATCTTCAATGGCCAGGTTGCGCACGCCGTTCAGCATCTGCTCGTTCTGCTGATAGTACTCGATCACTTCTTTCGGATCTTCGTAGGCAGTGGCCATGGACTCGATGATGCTGGTCACACGGGCGTCGTCAGCCTTGATCTCGTTGGTGCGGATGACGTCACCCAGCAGCAGACCAACGCGGACACGGCGCTCGGCCTGGGCCTGGAACAGCTCGGCCGGCAGCTCGGGGGCGTTGCCGCCCTGGAAGCCACCGAAGCGCTGCAGAGCCTGCTGACGCAGGGTGTCGATTTCCTGGGCAACGGCAGCCTTCGGCAGATCGATCTGGTTGGCTTCAACCAGGCCGTTCAGTACCTGCTCTTTCACGCTGTTTTTCAGGGCCTGGGCCAGTTCGCGCTCCATGTTCTTGCGCACTTCTGCCTTCAGCTCTTCAACGCTGCCGCTCTCGATGCCGAAACGCTTGACGAACTCTTCGGTCAGCTCGGGCAGCACCTGCTCTTCAACCTTGTGCAGCTTGGAGGCAAACTTGGCAGCCTTGCCCTTCAGGGCTTCGGCGTGGTAGTCAGCCGGGAAAGTCACCTCGATGGTGAACTCGTCGCCCGCTTTCTTGCCCAGGATGGCGTCTTCGAAGCCCGGGATCATGCGGCCAGCGCCCAGTTCCAGAGTGAAGCCTTCAGCCTTGCCACCGTCGAACTCTTCACCGTCGATGGAACCGACGAAGTCCATGGTCACACGCATGCCATTGGCGGCAGCCACAGCGGCTTCAGTCCAGGTGGCGTGCTGCTTGCGCAGGGTGTCGATCATGTTTTCCAGGTCGCTGTCCTTCACGGTGGCAACCGGCTTCTCGACCTTGATGCTCTCCAGACCGGCAACTTCGAACTCCGGATACACTTCGAAAGTGGCGGTGAATTCGAAATCCTGACCTTCTTTGATCTCTTTCGGATCCATGGTCGGGGCGCCAGCCGGGCTCAGTTTGTTCTCGATGATGGCCTTGATGAAGTTGTTCTGCATCATTTCATCGGCAACGCGGGCGTGAGCCATGGCACCGAACATCTTCTTGATGATGGCAACCGGAGCCTTGCCAGGACGGAAACCGTCGATGCGACGGGTTTTGGCCAGGCCATTCAATTCTTTGCGCACGGCGGCGTCAACGGTAGCGGCCGGTACAGTGATGGTAAGACGGCGTTCCAGACCCTGGGTTGTCTCTACAGAAACTTGCATTCTTTTACCTCGTTCAACTCAGCACTGCGTGCTGACCCTTTATTGCCCCCGGGCAAGCCCGGAGTCTTCCTGTTTATAAAGACAACGACTGTCTTTGTGATGAGAAAATATGACGCGACATTATAGCGGCGTGCAGTGGTCGCGTCGAGCCGCACATCCCCCATCCGGGGCACAGACAGCACAATTTGCGCAAGACTCTCTCCTATATGGGGAAGCCTTGCACCGAGTTCAAGCATTCCATCCGCAATAATTTGCACTGGCTCACTCTTTTTCACGGCGAACGGGCCATTTTGATCGCCATCCGCCGCCAATCAGGCACAAAAATGGCGTGCTGCGACCCAAATTGTCCACCTTCTCGCCTGTGCCATTGCGTCCCCCGGCAGGGCTCGCTATGGTGACAGCCAATTCACGTGCTGCTGGAGTCACCCACATGTCCTTTTTCCGCTTCTTGTTCAATCTGCTCTGGTTCGTGCTGGGAGGCGTCTTCATGGGGCTGGCCTGGTGGCTGGCGGGGCTGCTCTGCTTCATCTCCCTCATCGGGATCCCCTGGGGACGCGCCTGCTTCGTCATCGGCACTTTCACCTTCTTCCCGTTTGGCAAGCAGGCGGTGAGCCGCAAGAGCATGACGGGCCAGAGCGACATCGGCACCGGCGCCCTGGGGCTGATTGGCAACATTCTCTGGTTTGTGCTCATCGGGGTCTGGCTGGCCATCGGCCACATCGCCTCGGCGCTGGCCTGTTTCGTCACCATCGTCGGCATCCCGTTCGGCATCCAGCACCTCAAGCTGGCCCTCATCAGCCTGGCCCCCATCGGCCAGATGATAGTGACCAACCACGAGGCCGAATCGGGCCGCTACATCCGCTGACGGCCCATCTCAGGCTATCCTTGCGGGTGGAAAAAAGGGCAGACTAGGGTCTGCCCTTTTTCATTGCCCCATTCGAGGTCTTCCATGCTGCCCAGCCATTTTTTTGCCAACCTCGCCCGTATGCGCCTCATCTACCGCTGGCCCCTGATGCGCAACATCCAGCCCGAAAACATCGCCGAGCACAGCCTGCAGGTCGCCATGGTGGCCCACGCCCTCGGTCTTATCAGCAATCGTCTGTTCGGCGCTCAGGTGGATGCAGACCGGGCCGCCGTCATGGCCCTCTACCACGACAGCAGCGAGGTGCTGACCGGGGATCTGCCCACCCCGGTCAAGTACTTCAATCCCGAAATCGCCCGCGAATACAAGAAGATTGAGCTTGCCGCCGAGCAGCGCCTGCTGGGGATGTTGCCGCCTGAGCTGGTCGAGGACTTTCGCCCCCTGCTCGACTCCGGCGCCCAGGACGAGGCCCTCACCAGCCTGGTGAAGGATGCAGACACCCTCTGCGCCTACACCAAGTGTCTGGAGGAGCTGAGCGTCGGCAACCGGGAGTTCGAGCCCGCGCGAAAGCGCCTCGAGCAGATGCTGGACGCCAGGATGAACCCCGCCATGCGCTACTTCATCGATGTCTTCGTGGGGAGTTTTTCACTGCCTCTCGATGAGTTGAATGCCCATTGATGCCATCAACACGGCACCAGGCATCATCTCCTCCTGCGTATTGCCCCGATAACCGCCACTTCGGGGGTTTCCCCACAAACGAGTGACAATAAAAAGGGCCCCGCAGGGCCCTTTATCACATCCATGGGCATCAATGCCCCAGTTCCCGGGACGGCACCAGGCCGCTCGCCCGCCAGGCGGGATAGAGGGTCGCCACCAGGCTCATCAGGATGGCGGCGCCGGTCACGATGAGCAAGTCCTGCATGTGCAGCTCGGTCGGCAGGAAGTCGATGAAGTAGATGTCCGGATTGAGGAAACGGTGCCCGATCACCCCTTCGATGGCGCTCAGGATCTGGGTCAGCTTGCTGGAGAGCAGGCCGCCCAGCAGGGCGCCTAGCAAGGCTCCCGCCACCCCGTTCACCATCCCCTGGATGACGAAGGTAAGCCGGATCTGGCCCGGGCTCGCCCCCATGGTCTTCAAGATAGCGATCTCGCTGCGCTTCTCGTTCACCGCCATCACCAGGGTAGAGACGATGTTGAAGCAGGCCACCGCCACCACCATCAGCATCACCACGTACATCACGGTGCGCACCATCTGGATGTCCTGATAGAGATAACCCTGACGGCTCATCCAGCTGCTGATATAGACGTAGTGTGGGAATTTCTGGGCCGCCGCCACCGTGATGGACTGGGCCTTGAGCACGTCGCTCACCTTGAGGCTGAACCCCTCCACCGCGCTGCCCATGCCGGTGATGGCCTGGGCGTCCGCCAGGTGCATGAAGCCGAGCAGGCCGTCGAGCTGGCCGCCGATCTCGAGCAGTCCTACCACGGTGAGCACCTCCCGTTTCGGGTTCTTGATGCCGGCGGCATCACCCGCCTGGGGCAGCAGCAGGGTGACGGTGTCCCCTGTCTTGACCCCCAGCTTGTCGGCGATGATCTTGCCGAGGATGACCCCGTGTTCACCCGCCTGCAGCTCGCGAAGGCCCCGACCCGTCATGAAGTTGCCCGCATCGGAGAGATTGGCTTCCAGCTCCGGCAGCACCGCACGCAGCTGGACCCCCTTGAGGGCGGAGCCGTGCTCCAGCAGGCCGTCCAGGCGAATGACGGGGGCAGCCGCCTCCACCCCGGGCTGGGCCAGCAGGTAGTCCCTGAGCCGCGGCCAGTCAGGCAGCGGCGCTTCCATGCCGATGAGCTCGCCGTGGGGGACCACGGAGAGCACCCGGTTCTTGAGCTCCCGCTCGAACCCGTTCATGGCGGAGAGGCCAAGAATGAGGGCCATCACCCCGAGGGCGATCCCGATGAGGGAGGAGGCCGAAATGAAGGCGATGAAGCCGTTGCGGCGGCGGGAGCGGCTGTAACGCAGGCCCAGGAACAGGGGCAGCGGCTTGAACATCAGGCGACCTCCGCCATGATGCCGCTCACCAGGGTGACCCGGCGGTGGAGCTTGGCGGCCAGGCTCAAGTCATGGGTCACCACCACGAACGCGGTGCCAAGCTCGCGGTTGAGCTCGCACAAGAGCTCATAGACGGCGGTGGCGCTGGCATGATCCAGGTTGCCGGTGGGCTCGTCCGCCAGCACCAAGCTGGGTTCGTTGACCAGGGCACGGGCGATGGCCACCCGCTGGCGCTCACCACCGGAGAGCTCGGACGGTCTGTGGTTGAGACGGTGGGAAAGCCCCACCCGCCCCAGCATCTTGCTCGCCTTCTCGGTGGCGCTGGCCACTGACTCACCGGCGATCAGCAGCGGCATGGCCGCATTTTCCAGCGCGCTGAATTCCGAGAGCAGGTGGTGGAACTGGTAAACGAAACCCAGCTCCTGGTTGCGAAACCTCGCCTGGGTGCGGCTGTCCCAGCCATGGATGTCCTGCCCCTTGAACAGCACGGCGCCGCTGGAAGGGTTGTCCAGCGCCCCCATCAGGTGCAGCAGGGTGGTCTTGCCGGAGCCCGAACTCCCCACCACCGCCAGCATCTCCCCGGGGGCGACGTCCAGCTCGATCCCCTTGAGTACCTGGGTCTCCAGATTGCCCTCTTTGTAGACATGATTGAGGGCCTGGCAGCGCAGCAGCGGCTCGCAGGAGACGGATTGATTCATAACGGGGGCTCCACTTGCACCAGTAACAACAGAAGATGAATTATTCATAACGCAGCGCCTCCGCCGGTTTGACCCGGGCCGCGCGGGAGGCCGGGTAAAGGGTGGCACTGAAGCTGAGCAGCACGGCGCCCAGCAAAATGGTCATGACCTGGGCCGGCTCGACGATGACCGGCAGACCGCTGCCCCCTGCCGCCATATAGAGGTTGAGCCCAAGGGCATTGAGCAGAGGATTGAGGCCAAAGCAGAGCGCCAGCCCCGCCAACCCCCCGAACAGGGCGCCGATGACGCCGCTCGACGCCCCCAGCACCATGAAGATCTTGACGATGCCGGATTCGCTCATGCCCATGGTACGCAGGATGGCCACCTCCCCTTCCTTGTCGGTGACCACCATCACCAGGGCGGAGAGGATGTTGAAGGTGGCGACCGCGATGATCAGCACCAGCATCAGCCCCATCATCCGTTTTTCCATGGCCACCGCCTGGAACAGCTCGCCGCGCTCGCGGCGCCAGTCCTGCCACTCCAGCCCATCCGGCAACGTGGTCTTCACCACCTCGTCGGCGGCGAAGGGATCGTCCAGCCAGAGGCGGATGCCGCCCACCTTGTCTGCGGGCAGGCGCAGCATGCGCTGGGCATCCCCGAGGGCAATCAGGGCCACCTGGCTGTCCACGTCGGCGCCGACCCCGAAGATGCCGGAGACGGTGAAAAGACGCTGGGCCGGCACTCGGCCAAAGGGGGTAAAGCGGGTACCTTCGGTCAGGATGAGACGCACCTGGTCGCCGATAGAGACCTTGAGTCGGCTGGCCACCCCCTGCCCCAGCACGATGTGGTATTCACCGGCCTGCAGGCTGTCAAGGCGCCCTCCCAGCATCTGGGCGTGCAGGATGTCATCCTTGGGCCAGCGGGCGGGATCGATCCCCTGCACGCTCACGCCGGTGAGCTGGCCCGGGCTTTGCAGCATGCCTTCGCTGTCGAGCATGGGGGCCGTGGCCACCACGTGGGGCAAGCGGGCCAGGTCGGGCAGACCTTCGGGCTCGGCCTCGATGCGTCCGGCCTGATTGGTCACCACCACATGGGGGATCACCCCGAGGATGCGCCCCTTGAGCTGGCCTTCGAACCCGTTCATCACCGAGATCACCACCATCAGGGCGGCGACCCCGATGGCGATGCCAAAGGTGGAGAACAGGGAGATAAAGGAGACGAAGCGGTTACTGCGTCGCGAGCCTGCATAACGCAGGCCGATGGCCAGCGACAGTGGCTGAAAAAGTCCGGTCTTCAAGGATATCTACGTTGCCAACGAAATAAGATACCGGATAATAAAGGGAAACCGTCTATGACAACAAGGGATAGCCTCCATGCAGGAACAGTTCTTCAGCGTCACCCATGCCACGCCGGTCAATGTGATCCCGATGCCGGCCGACTTTCGTCTGCCGACGCTGGAGGCCCTGGAGGCCGAGTTGCCCGAGCCGTTTCGCATCGCCTCCGCCATCACCTCCATCGATCTGGTGAGCAGCCGGTTGCTGCGCAGCCAGAACGAGTCCATGCACGATCTGGTGGAGATCATCAATCAGCAGTCCCGCAAGATCGACATGATCATGGGCTATGTGCTGGCGGCCCAGGATCACCCCGAGCACCGCTTCCACACCCTGCGCTTTGGCGCCGGGCAGCTCACCTACCTGCACCCCCACCAGGGGCACGGGGAGGCCCCCGCCCTGCACCAGATCGTGCGGCTCAAGATCTTCCTGCGGGAAGAGGCCTCCGCCGTCTACTGCTACGGCGAGGTCGTGCAGCGGGACGCCGGAGAGCATGGCACCCACGTGGTGCTCGACTACGTGCGCATCCGCGAGGATGACCGGGAGCTGCTGGTGCGCGCCAGCCTGCATGTTCAGTCGAAACAGCTCAAGCTGCGTGCCCAGGAACGTCAGCGCTAACCTAGGCCCATGTCAAAAGAACGCCAACAGTAAAAGACTCCGATGATGCCAATGACCCTCCCCGCCTTGCCCGCCAAAGCGGGCCAGAAGACAACGTTCGGCCAGCTGGTCGGCAGCAGCCTGGCTCTGGTTGCCGCCCGCCTCACCCGGGAAGCCCGAAGACCCGTCCTGCTGGTCACCGCCGATACCCCGAGCGCCCTGCGCCTTGAACAGGAACTGGGGTTCCTGCTGGCGGATCAGGATTGCCCGGTGCTGCTGTTCCCGGACTGGGAGACCCTGCCCTACGACAGCTTCTCTCCCCACCAGGACATCATCTCCCAGCGCCTCGAGACCCTCTACCAGTTGCCGCAGATGCGCCACGGCGTGCTCATCGTGCCCATCTCCACCCTGATGCTGCGCACGGCGCCCCAGGCTTATCTCGACAAATACAGCCTGATGGTCACAAGCGGCCAGCGCCTCAACCTGCAGCAGCTGCGCGGGCGTCTGGCGGAGGCGGGCTACGTGGCGGTGGAACAGGTGCTGGAGCACGGCGAATTCGCCGCCCGCGGCTCCCTGCTGGATCTCTTCCCCATGGGGAGCAGCCGCCCCTATCGCATTGATTTTTTCGACGACGAGGTGGACTCCATCCGCCCGTTCGACCCCGAGACCCAGCGCTCCAGCGAGCCGGTGAAGTCGGTGAGCCTCCTGCCCGCACGGGAATTTCCCACCGACGAGGGGGCCATCGAGCTGTTTCGTGGCCAGTATCGCGAACAGTTCGAGATCTCCCGCGCCGAGGGCTCCGTCTATCAGGAGGTGAGCAAGGGGCGCTGGCCCGCCGGCATTGAATACTACCTGCCGCTCTTCTTCCAGCAGACCGCCAGCCTGTTTGATTACCTGCCCGAAAACACCCTGCTGCTCACCGTGGGGGAGATCTACCCCGCGGCCCAGCGCTTCTGGAACGACATCGGCCAGCGCTATGAAGACAGACGCTGGGACAACACCCGTCCCCTGCTGCCGCCCCAGCAGATCTATCTGCCGGTGGAGCAGCTCTTCGCCGCCCTCGGGGACTATGGCGCCGTGCGTCTGCAGGAGGCGACCGTTGACGGCGGAGCGGGTCAGCACGATCTGCCCCTCGCCCCCCTGCCGGATCTGCAGCTCGACCACAGCAAGGAGCAACCCCTGCTGGCCCTTGACGGCTTCCTGCAAGGCTTTGCCGGGCGCACCCTGTTTGCGGTGGAGTCCGAGGGGCGGCGCGAGGGGCTCGGGGATCTGCTCGCACGGATCAACCTGCAACCCCGGGAGTTTGCTTCCCTCGACGCCTTCCTGGTGAGCGATGCGCGCCACGGGCTGCTGGTCTGTCCCCTAGAGCGGGGCTTCCTACTGCAAGAGCCCGGCCAGACGCCCCTTGCCCTCATCACCGAAGCCGAGCTGCTCGGCGGCAAGATCCGCAGCAAGCGCCAGCGGGACAAGAGCAAGAACCTGAGCTCGGATGCGGTGATCCGAAACCTGGGCGAGCTGACCCAGGGCCAGCCGGTGGTGCACCTGGATCACGGGGTCGGTCGCTACCTGGGGCTCGAGACCATCGATGCAGGCGGCCTGCCCACCGAGTTTCTGACCCTGGAATACGCCGGCGGCGACAAGCTGTTCGTGCCGGTCACCAGTTTGCACCTGATCAGCCGCTACACCGGCTCCGACAACCCGCCCAGCCACAAGCTCGGCGGCGAGGCCTGGGTCAAGGCGCGGCGCAAGGCGGCGGAAAAGGTGCGGGACGTGGCGGCCGAGCTGCTGGATGTCTATGCCATGCGGGCAGCCCGTCACGGTTTTGCCTTCAAACACGACCGGGAGGCCTACCGCCAGTTTGCCGCGAGCTTCCCGTTCGAGGAGACCGAGGATCAGCTCAATGCCATCAACGCTGTGCTCGGCGACATGTGCCAGGCCAAGAGCATGGATCGGCTGGTGTGCGGCGATGTGGGCTTTGGCAAAACCGAAGTGGCGATGCGGGCGGCCTTTGTGGCCGTACACGGTGGCAAGCAGGTGGCCGTGCTGGTGCCCACCACCCTCCTGGCCCAGCAACACTACGACAACTTCCGCGACCGATTCGCCAACTGGCCGGTGCGGGTGGAGGTGCTGAGCCGCTTCCGCTCCGCCAAGGAGCAGAGCGCCGTGATGAAGGAGATGGCCGAGGGCAAGGTGGACATCATCATCGGCACCCACAAGCTGCTCGGCGCCGAGCTCACCTTCAAGGATCTGGGCCTGCTCATCGTCGACGAGGAGCACCGCTTCGGGGTGCGCCAGAAGGAGAAGATCAAGGCGCTGCGCGCCGACGTGGATATCCTCACCCTCACCGCCACCCCCATTCCCCGCACCCTCAACATGGCCATGTCCGGCATGCGGGATCTCTCCATCATCGCCACCCCGCCCGCCAAGCGGCTCGCCATCAAGACCTTCGTGCGCCAGCACGAACCTGCGGTGGTGCGCGAGGCGGTACTGCGGGAGTTGAAGCGTGGCGGCCAGGTCTACTACCTGCACAACGACGTGGAGAGCATCGAGAAGTGCGCCGCCGATCTTGCCGAGCTGGTGCCGGAGGCGCGCATCGGCATCGCCCACGGCCAGATGCGCGAGCGGGAGCTCGAGCGGGTGATGTCGGACTTCTACCACCAGCGCTTCAACCTGCTGGTGTGCACCACCATCATCGAGACCGGCATCGACGTGCCGAGCGCCAACACCATCATCATGGACCGGGCGGATCACCTTGGCCTGGCCCAGCTGCACCAGCTGCGGGGCCGGGTCGGGCGCTCCCACCACCAGGCCTATGCCTACCTGCTCACCCCCCATCCCAAGCTGATGACCAAGGATGCGGCCAAGCGGCTGGAGGCCATCGCGTCCCTCGAAGATCTCGGCGCCGGCTTTGCGCTCGCCACCCACGATCTGGAGATCCGGGGCGCGGGCGAGCTGCTGGGCGACGATCAGAGCGGCCAGATCGAATCGGTGGGCTTCACCCTCTACATGGAGATGCTGGAGCAGGCGGTGGAGGCGCTCAAACATGGCAAGGAGCCGTCGCTGGAGCTGCTCATGAGCCAGCACACCGAGGTGGAGCTGCGCCTGCCCGCCTTGCTCCCGGACGACTACATCCCGGACGTCAACATGCGCCTCTCCATGTACAAGCGCATCGCCAGTGCCGCCGACGAGCAGGAGCTGCGGGAGCTCAAAGTGGAGCTCATCGATCGCTTCGGCCTCTTGCCGGAGCCGACCAAGACGCTGATGGAGCTGGCCGCCTTCCGCCAGCGCGCCACGGCGCTGGGGATTCGCCGGGTGGAGATGAGCGAGCGCGGCGGCTATCTGGACTTTACCCAGGAAACCCGCGTCAACCCGGCCTATCTGGTCAAGCTGCTCTCGGAGCAGCCGCGCATCTACAAGATGGACGGGCCGACCCGGCTGCGCTTCCAGGTACCGACCCAGGACAGGGCCATGCGCCTCAAACTGGTGGACGGCCTGCTGGCGGATCTCGCCCGCCATGCCACCCCCTGAGGGAAAGCATGACGTCAGCAGGGCGCGACCTGCCGCCTACAACAACGGGAGCCCCAGGGCTCCCGTTTCGTTGCTGGCAAGGGGCGGCATCTCGCCCCCGGCCCGCCTTCTTGCCTCCCGATGCCTCGGTTCGCCCTCCTGGCAGCACCATTTTGCCGCCGAATCCATCTGTTGATACGATGCATTGAGTCATCACCCATCTGAAAAACAGATGGATGTGGGGATGATCGTGGGCAAAAACGGGGTCAACGCGCCTCGATAGCCCCGCAGATGGCCCGTGCCGTATTTATCCCGCCCAGGTATCCAGACCAGGTATCCCGGCCAGGGGCCACCAGCCATTGCACCGCGACCGCCGAGGCGCCGCGTCGGTCCGTCAGTCCGTCAGTCCGTCAGTCCGTCAGTCCGTCAGTCCGTCAGTCCGTCAGTCCGTCAGCATATCAACCTGGCTACATCCGCCTGCACGCCAATAAAAACGGGAGCCTTGACGGCTCCCGTGACGAAGGGACGCTGGCCCGGGCTTAGCCCTGGTTGGCCGGATCCTCGTGGGCGGAGAACTCCCGCATGAAGGCCTCGGCCCGCTCCACCATCCTGGTGGACCCGACGAAGTAGGGGGTGCGCTGGTGCAGAGCGGTAGGCTGGATGTCCATGATGCGGCCAAAGCCATCGGACGCCTTGCCACCGGCCTGCTCCACCAGGAAGGCCATGGGGTTGCACTCATAGAGCAGGCGCAGCTTGCCGTTCGGGGAGTTGGTGCCGGACGGGTAGATGTAGATGCCCCCCTTGAGCAGGTTGCGGTGGAAATCCGACACCAGGGAGCCGATGTAGCGGGAGGTATAGGGCCTGTGAGTCGCCTCGTCACGCTCCTGGCAGTATTTCAGGTACTTCTTCACCCCGTCCGGGAACTTGATGTAGTTGCCCTCGTTGATGGAGTAGATCTTGCCCTCCTCCGGAATGCGGATGTTCTCGTGGGAGAGGCAGAAGCAGCCGATGGAGGGGTCATAGGTGAAGCCGTTGACCCCAAAGCCGGTGGTGTAGACCAGCATGGTGGAGGAGCCGTAGACCACGTAGCCCGCCGCGACCTGACGGTGACCCGGCTGCAGGAAGTCCTCCAGAGTGACCCCGGCGCCCGGTTTGCTGACCCGGCGGTAGATGGAGAAGATGGTCCCGACCGAGACGTTGACGTCGATGTTGGAGGAGCCGTCGAGGGGGTCTATCAGCACCACGTACTTGGAGTGACGAGAGAGCTCGGAATCGAAGGAGACGAAGTCCTCCTCCTCCTCAGAGGCCATGCCGCACACCTCGCCACGGGCCTCCAGCGCCGCCTTGAAGCGCTCGTTGGCATAGACGTCCAGCTTCTGCTGCACCTCGCCCTGCACGTTTTCGGCGCCGATGGAGCCGATGATGTCCGCCAGACCCGCCTTGTTGATCTCCCGGTTCACCACCTTGGCGGCCAGGCGGATGGAGCTGAGCAAGGAGGTCAGCTCGCCGGTCGCGGTCGGGTAGTCCGCCTGCTTTTTGACGATGAACTCGCCCATGGTGATCATGTTTCGCATTCTTGTTCCTTTAAGATCGTTTCCGTTGGCCGTTGAAAACGTTTGCAAGTGTCGGCAAAAAAAGTGCCGATCCCCGGCAGCGTTGTTTTGTAACCCAATGTAACGCCTGTTTTTTGTTTTTGCAGCGAATTAAGCCGTTCTTTAAATCGCCAGAAAACCGCGCCACCACGGGCTTTCGCCGTGAAACAAGGGTGCCATCCGGCATCTTTTGGGGGGTTAATTCGTGACAAGAATGCATCCGGGCCGACGCGGCGGCCCGCCTTGCTCCCCCTGGCGCCCGGCAATGTTGCGCCAGAGGCTCCCCTCTTGAGATCTGCCCCCCAATCCCGCACACTGGCTGCGCTTTGGAAGCAAAAAAACATAAGGATATTCAATGAAAAAGTCGCTTATCGCCGGGGCGGTTGCCGCTCTGCTCACCCTCCCCGTCCTCGCCGCCCAGGTGCCTGAAGGCACCCAGCTTCTGCCAGCCACCCAGCAAGTGTTCGTGCGCAACATCGGCACCGAGCCTGCCTCCATCGATCCCCAGATGGTGGAAGAGAGCGCGGGCAGCGACGTCGTCAACGATCTGTTCGAGGGGCTCTATACCCTGGATGGCAACGGCAAGCTGCAGGCGGCGGGCGCCCTTGGCTACGAGCTCGATGCCACGGGCACCGTCTACACCTTCAAGCTCAGACCCGATGCCAAATGGTCCAACGGCGAGCCGGTGACGGCGGCGGACTACGTCTATGGCTGGCAGCGGGCGGCGGACCCCAAGAACGCCTCCAACTACGCCTGGTTCATCGAGCTGACCGGCGTCGCCAATGCCAGCGACGTGGTGCAGGGCAAGCAGAGCCCGGATGCCCTGGGGATCAAGGCGCTCGATGACTACACCCTGCAGATCACCCTGAAAAACCCGGTCCCCTTCTTCCTCAAGACCCTCTCCCACTACACCACCTTCCCGGCGCCCAAGGCCACCATCGAGAAGTTCGGTCATGAGTGGGTCAAACCGGCCAACATCGTCTCCAACGGCGCCTTCGCCCTCAAGGAGTGGACCCCGAACGAGCGCCTCATCGCCGAGCGCAACCCCCACTACTGGGACAACGAGCACACCGTGCTGAACAAGGTGATCTATCTGGAGATCGTCTCCGATACCGCGGCCTACAACCGCTATCGTGCGAGCGAGCTGCACTACACCACCTATCCCCTGGAGCAGTATCAGCAGATCAAGCGCCAGAGCCCGGAGGAGCTGGTGAGCGCCCCCATGCTCGCCACCTACTACTACGTCTTCAACACCCAGCGCAAACCCTTTGACGACGTCAGGGTGCGCAAAGCACTCTCTCTTGCCATCGACCGGGACACCATCACGGAGAAGATCCTGGGACAGGGGCAGCTCTCGGCCTTCAGCCTGACCCCGCCGAGCGTGGACGGCTTCGAGCTCAAACGCCCCGCCAGCGAGCTGATGAGCAAGGAAGAGCGCATCAAGCAGGCCAAGGCGCTGCTCGGCGAGGCGGGTTACGGCCCGGACAAGCCGCTGACGGTGGACATCCTCTACAACACCAACGAGGGGCACAAGAAGATAGCGCTCGCCATCTCCTCCATGTGGAAGCACAACCTGGGGGTCAAAGCGGAGCTCAACAACATGGAGTGGAAGACCATGGTGTCGGCCCTGAACGAGGGTGACTTCGGGGTGAGCCGCTACTCCTGGAACGGAGACTACAACGATGCCTCCACCTTCCTCGACATCATGACCTCCAGCAGCAGCGCCAACAGCGGCAAGTGGTTCAACAAGGAGTACGACGCCCTCCTGGCCAAGGCCCATGACGCCAAGGATCCGGCCGAGCGCAACCGCCTCTATCAGCAGGCCGAGGTGCTGATCGACGAGGAAGCCCCCATCGCCCCTGTCTACTTCTACGTGAAATCACGGCTGCTCAAACCCAACGTCAAGGGCTACCCCTACCAGAACCCGCAAGACCTGGTCTATGCCAAGGATCTCTATCTGACGGCGCAGTGACGCTGGGCACCGAACCAAAAAGACCGCCTCGAGGGCGGTCTTTTTTTATCCTACTTTTCCTGACAGCCCGCCACCGCGAGCCGGGCGCGTCTTCGCACCGTCACGGGCCTCACCAGCAACTGCGCCAGCAGCACCCCCATCAGGGTCATGCCGCCACCGATGAGGTGATAGCTGGTGAGCCGCTCCCCGAGCCAGCTGATGGCAAGGGCGGCCGTCATGACCGGCAACAGGTTCATGAAGATGGCGGTGCGGCTCGCCCCGAGCAGGGCAATGCCCTGCATCCAGAGCCAGGGCGAGAGGGCCGAGGTCGGGATCCCCGCATAGAGGATGAGCCAGAGGGCGCTGCCATCGGGCCAGTGCCCATCCACCAGCAGATAGAAGGGGGTGAGGAACAGGAGGCTGCACAGCACCTGACCGTAGAGCATGGACCAGTTGTCCAGCCCCAGATCCCAGCGCTTGAGCAGCACGCTGTAGAGCGCATAGGTGGCCGCCGAGAGCAGCATGTAGACGGAACCGATATGGATGCCCTGGGTCAGCAGCCGGGCCGGATCCCCCTGCCCCAACAAAATCGCCAGCCCCAGAATGGAGATGGCGCCTCCCAGCAGCGCCCCCCAGGTGGGCCGCTCGCGCAGCAACCAGATGCTGAGCAGCACCGTCATCAAGGGGGTCAGTCCCATCATCAGGCCAATCTCGGTGGCCCCCAGGGTCTGGGCCGCGTAATAGCCAAAGGTCTGGTTCAAGACCATCCCGAGCAGGGCCAGCACCGCCAGCTTCGAGAAACCGGCCCGCAGTTTGCGGCGCTCGCGCCAGGCCCGGTGAGCCAGAAACGGGGTCAGCACCAGGGCCGCCACCATCCAGCGCGACCAGGCGAGCGCCGCAGGAGACAACACCCCGACCGCCAGCTTGCTGACGATGCCATTGCCGGCCCAGATGGCCATGCAGGAGAAGGGAAACAGGAAGGCAAGGGGCATTGCTATATCCAGAATAAAAAGGCGGGTATTGCGCGCGAGTATAGAGAGGCAATCAGGATAAGCAAGCCTGCCAACGCAGGAAGAAGCACCATGACGCGAACGGTTGGCACCGCGCCCAGGCGCCATCAACAATCATGCCCGCACAGGGGCGGGCATGAGGGGGACCAGGGTCAGCCTGAGGCGCCTCAGGCGGCATCCATGTGGAGCCTTGAAATCAGTTCATTGACCTCGAGCACCGTCTGGCGATGGGGAATGTCGGCTTGCAATGGCATCATCAGCAAGCCCGACTGGAAATCGAAGCGCCCCCTGCCGTGGATGTAAATCCGCCCCTTGAAGAAGGTTTTGACATGTTTTGCCACCATCAGTGGCAGGTACTTCTTGAACACTCTCATCGTTTGCAACCTCTTGAAGTTGTATCCGTATGACAGCAGCTTATGCGAAATAATTCCGTTAAATTTATATAAAAAACCGGAAAATTCGACTCTCTCTTCCCCAAAAAACCAAACTGTAACTTATTATTAACTTTTACCGTATTGTATGCGGTCCTTCCAGCCAGAGCAAGACTCCTTTGCCATCTTGCCATTCGATGCAGGCCAGCCCGGACGTCGCGAACATGGGGGCCCCTGCCGCCGGGCAGAGACTCTGGACCAGATACCCCACCAGCGGCAGGTGGCTGACCATCAGGATGTTGTCATGCTCCGCCGCCAGCGCAGTGAGGTAGCTCGCCACGAAAGCCGGGTCCCCATAGGGGGTGATGTCGCCGCTCTCCTCGACCTTGAGGGCCTTGGGCAACTCGGGGGCGATGGCCTGCCAGGTCTGTCTGGCACGCAGGTAGTTGCTGTGGATCACCAGGTTCAGGGAGCCTGCCAATTGGGGAGCCAGCCAGCCCGCCATGTGGATGGACTCTTCGATGCCTTGCTCGGTCAGTGGACGCTGTTCATCAGTCTTTGCGTTCATGCCAGCCTGGCCATGACGCATGATGTAGATTTTCATTACAACCTCGCCCAAGGGGCCTGTTTAAATAGCGGGGGAATCTTACCCCGCCATGCCGGGGGAAACAATTGCGCCACCTCTCAGAAAAGGGTTTGCCTCGCAAGATAGCGGGGTCGATAATCATGTTTAAATTCAAATAAATTCACCGCGAGCCCCTCCCCAATGAGCCCATATGCCAGTCCCAATGACCATCGGCGGTATCACTATCTGGAGCTGGCAAACCGGCTCAGGGTCTTGCTGATCTGTGATCCCGAGACCGACAAATCCGCCGCCTCCCTGGCGGTGAATACCGGCCACTTCGACGATCCTGCGGATCGCCAGGGCATGGCCCATTTCCTCGAGCATATGCTGTTTCTCGGTACCCGCACCTACCCCAAACCCGGTGAATACCAGCAATTCATGAGCCGTCACGGGGGCAGCAACAACGCCTGGACCGGTACCGAGTTCACCAACTTCTTCTTCGACATCGACAACGGCTTCTTCGAGGCGGGGCTCGACCGGTTCTCCCAGTTCTTCATCTGCCCCACCTTTGCACCGGAGTGGGTCGACAAGGAGCGCAACGCGGTGGACTCCGAGTACCGCCTCAAGCTGCAGGACGATGTGCGCCGCAGCTACCAGGTGCACAAGGAGACGGTCAATCCGGACCACCCCTTCTCCAAATTCTCGGTGGGCAACCTCGACACCTTGGCGGATCTTCCCGGCCGGGATCTGCGCTCGGACCTCATTGCGTTCTACGAAACCCACTACAGTGCGGATCGCATGGCGCTGGTCATGCTTTCACCGGCACCCATCGAGACCCAGCTGGCCTGGTGTGATCGCTTCTTTGGTGCCATTCCGGATCGCCGACTCGGCCCTCCGGTACTGAGCCATCCTCTCTACCGGCTCGATGATCTCGGCATTCGCATCCAGCTGACCCCGGTCAAGGAGACCCGCAAGCTGGCGCTGACCTTCCCGCTGCCGTGCGTGGATGAGTATTACGACAAAAAACCCCTCACCTTCCTGAGCCACCTCATCGGCTATGAGGGAGAAGGCAGCCTGCTCTCCCTGCTCAAGGGGCGGGGCTGGGTCAATCAGCTCGCCGCCGGCGGCGGCATCAGCGGCGCCAACTTCAAGGACTTTGGCGTGAGCTTTGGCCTCACCCCCCTTGGGCTTGAGCATGTAGACGAGATCATCGCCGCCCTGTTTGGCTATCTGAAGCTCATCGAGCGGGACGGGGTGCAGGCCTGGCGCTATGAGGAGAAGCGCAGCGTGCTGGAATCCGCCTTCCGCTTCCAGGAGCGGGGCCGGGCCCTCGACACCGTCTCCGGCCTCGTGCTCAACCTGTTCAGCTACGGGCCGGACGACCTGCTCTATGGCGACTACATGATGCGCGAGTTCGATGAGCCGCTGATCCGGCGCTTCCTCGCCAAGCTGACGCCCCACAATCTGCGAGTGACCATCCAGGCCCCGGAAGTGAGCACGGATCGCCTCGCCCGCTGGTACCAGACACCCTACAGCGTCCAGATCATCAGCGAAGCCGAGAAGATCCGCTGGCAGCAGAGTGAACCGGATCCCGCCCTGCACCTGCCGGCGCCCAACCCCTTCATCAGCACCCGCCTCGACGCCCGTCTGCCGGCGCTGTCCGCCGACATGCCGTCCTGCCTCATCGACAGGCCCGGTTTCCGGCTCTGGCACCTGCACGAGCATCAGTTCAGCGTGCCCAAGGGCAGCCTTTACATCTCCGTCGACAGCGAACATGCGGTCAAGAGCCCGCGTCACATCGCCATGGCGCGTCTGGCCGTGGAACTGCTCACGGATCACCTCAACGCCCTCACCTACCCGGCGGAGCTCGCAGGCCTTGGCTACCAGATTTATGCCCATCAGGGGGGCTTTACCATCAACCTCAGCGGCTTTGCCGACAAGCAACCGCTGCTGCTCGACATGATCCTCGGCAACCGCACCCTGGGGTATCCGGATCCGGCACGCTTTAGCGAGATCAAGGAGCAGCTTATCCGCAACTGGGAGAACCAGGCCAAGACCCGCCCCATCTCCCAGTTGTTCAACCAGCTCACCAGTTTGCTGCAACCCAACAACCCGCCCTTCGAGCAGCTGTTGCGCCACCTGCGCACCGTCGAACTCGGGGAGATGCCCGGCTTCGTCTCCGAGCTCTTTGCCAGGGTGCATCTGGAGGCCCTGGTACACGGAGACTGGACGGCCGCCGAGGCCCTCGAACTCGCGGCCCTGCTGGAGCGCCACCTCGGTGCCAACAGCCAGCCCAGCGCCGAGACCCGCCGCCCCCTCATCTCCATCCAGGACAGAGGCACCCTCATTCGGGAGCAGGGGTGCGATCACGAGGACTCGGCGCTGCTGGTCTACTACCAGTCGCGCACCACCCGGGCGCGGGATCTCGCCTGCTTCACCCTGGCCAACCACATCATGTCATCCACCTTCTTCCACGAGCTGCGCACACGCCAGCAGCTCGGTTACGTTGTGGGAGCCGGCAACCTGCCCCTCAACCGCCATCCCGGTCTCATCTTCTATATCCAGTCGCCGGTAGCGGGGCCGCAGATCCTGCTGGATGCGGTGGAGGAGTTCATCGATCTCTTCCCGCTGGCCATGCTGGAGTTCACCGAGCAGCAGTGGCAGGAGAGCAAGGCGGGGTTGCAGGCCCAGCTCAGCGAGCGGGATGCCAACCTGCGCAGCCGCGGCCAGCGGCTCTGGGTCAGCATCGGCAACAAGGATCTGGGTTTTGATCAGCGCGAACGGGTACGCGAGGAGGTGGGCAGGCTCAGCCGTGCCGATCTGGTGCGCTTCATCACCCAGCTGAGATCCCGCACCTCGGATCGCCTCATCCTCTGCAGTTATGGCCTGGGCCACGAGCACGACGAGCGGATCACCGGCCAGTTTGTCGACGATCCCAGGGCATTTCGGCTCAACGCCGCCACCTTCGAAGGCTGACCTCCCCTGTTGGCAACGCGCAGGCAATAAAAAGCCGACCCCGTGGGGTCGGCTGGAAAAACCATAATCAATTGCGACCAGAGCCGCCAAAAGTGAACATGAGCGTGAAAATCAGACACTGGGTTGATGTTCGACCGGCGTTCAAACCAGAGCTCATCGGTCGGCACCAGCAGTGATTGAGAAACAGCCTCATCTTAGGCATTTCCCTGATTTTCCACGTTGATCTATGTCAAAGGAGGTAAAACAAGCGCCACTTCCATCCTTGGCATCGGCCTCGCGTCCTCTCAACCCCGGCGGATCAGCCGGTAAGCCACCTCATCGAAATAGGAGAGCTGCCCCGAGAGCACCCTGGGGTGATCCAGCTCCGCCCCCCGGCCCAGCACCTCGACACCAAAGTCGCGCTCAAACAGGGTACGCACCTCCATCTCCCCTACCGAGAACGGCGGCTGTTGCTGCTGCTCGGGCTGATATTCGAGGGTCACCAGCAACACCTGCCCCCCCGCCTCCACCAGGCGGCTCATCAGGGCGGCATACTGCCGGCGCATGGCGCCCGGCAAGGCGATGAGGGCCGCCCTGTCATAGACCAGGCGATAACGCTGCCCGAGCTCCGGAGCGGCGAAGAAGTCCCCCTGATAGATGCGCAGATCGGCGTGCCGGTGGCACTGATAGGGACCCACCTCGCTTTTCTCTGCACTCAGGTTGTTCTCGTCAAAAAACTGGGTAATGGCGAGCTCGGAGAGCTCGAAGCCATCCACTGGATGCCCCTGCTCACGCAGCCAGAGCATGTCCCGGGACTTGCCGCAAAGGGGTACCAGCACGGGGTCGCTCCCTTGCTGGGCCGACCACCAGGATTGCAGCCAGCGGTTGAAATCTGCCTGATGAAAGCCAATCCGGTTCTCTTTCCACTTCTGGTGCCAAAATGCCGCTTCCATCATCTTCCTCTCGTCATCTGCAATGGTGCATCACTATCACAACTTCACCGAAGTGGCGCAAGCCCCATGATCCCGCCCCAGTGCATGAGAAGGCCCACGATGGGCAGGCCTCAGGCCACGACCCCAGGCAGGCTTGTCGCCATCGCTGCCAGCCGGGTCAGGATCTGCGCAAAGGTGGGTCGCCGGGAAGGCACCTCAAAGCCGCACTCCCCGGCCAGTCGATGAAGGGGGTCGAGGTCGGCGTCCCCCCCATCACTGCGCGCCAGCAGCTCGGCCAGCAGGCAGCCAAAGGCCCGCACTTCCAGGCGCTCCAGCCGCCCGGCCAGCACCTCATCGGCGCGGTCGTAACAGGAGGCGGCACCAAAGTCACCGAGCAGCACCCGGCCCGGCGCCTCCTGCGGCGAGTGAGGCATCGCGGGCTGCAAGGAGTACAGCAGGTTGTGTGCGTAGAGATCGCCGTGGAGGATGCCCCGCTCGTGCAGGTGCCGGGCAGCCGCAGCCACCCCTTGCACCATGGCCATCACCTGGGCCGGAGTGAAGTTCAGATCCGCCCCATAGACATCCCGGGTGCAGGAGTCCAGGCTCGGGGGCCCCGCCAGGGTGGCGAAGGCGGGGTCTATCAGGGGCATCACCAGTGCCGGGATGCCGGAGGGATGATCGCTCACTCGCCCCATCACACCGACCAGGTTTGGATGACGACCGGCGGCCAGGGACGCCCCCATCTCGCTCAGGGGCAAGCCATCGCTGGTGACGGCCCCCTTGAAGAGCTTGACCGCCACCGCCCCGGGCCCTTCGGCACTCGCCCACTCGGCGCGATAGATGACGCCGGATGCCCCCTCCCCGAGCACGTCTCCCAGTGAGAGCGCCTGCCAGAGGATCTCGGTAGTGAACTCCGATGTGCCGTTCAGACACGCCTGCTCATCACAGAAAGGGTTGCCCGCAAAGGCCAGCCAGGACAGGCGCGGCATCGAGGGCAACCAACTCGGCAGCGCTGGCAGGCGGTTGGCGGCGATGCGCAAAAGCTCCAAACGGTGGCAACCGGCAAGCGTCTCGGGAAGCTCATGTAGCCGGTTGCCCGAGAGCATCAGCTTTTGCAGATCAATGCAGCGCCCCAATTCTCCGGGCAGTGTCTCTATCTCGTTGTCGGTCAGGATCAGCCAGCGCAATCTGGCGGGCAGGGAGGCGGCCGGGACGGTCGCGATGCGGTTGGCCTTGAAGCCCACCATGGTGAGCGCAGGGCAGCGCCCCAGCACCTCGGGCAGTTCGGTGAAGTTGTTCTCGGAGCAGAAGAGGATGCGCAGCTTCTTGCATTCGGCCAGCGCGTCAGGCAACTCGCTCAGCTGGTTGCCGGTGAGATCCAGCACCTCCAACGTTTCTTTGAGGCTCAGGATCTCGGGAGGGAACACCGCGAGGTTTTCAGCAAGTTTGAGGTGGCGGGCGCCGCAGAGTTCGCCTGCGCGAAGCTGTTCCAGGGTATGCATGGGATCGTCTCTATCAACATTCGGGCTTGCGGTGGCTCACTGCGGGCACTCCCCCCAGACCACAAAGGAGGGGCATTATAGGGAATGACGGCCAAAGATGGCCGATTTTCTTGCAACGCCTTCTCTTGCAAAGGCCCCCCATCGCCACACTCCCGCTCTCCGTTGCCATGGACCATTCCGGTCGCGCGCTTGGGTGGTTGATCATTTGATTGGCGCCATATAGTATGGCGCCATACAAAGTCATTCGAGACTCACCATCATGATCACGCTGGAACAGAAACACCTCGCCCTGCTCGAGGATGCAGAGCGCCGCGGACACGCGGACACCCAAAACATACGCGTCTGCTTTGAGGTGTTGACCCTCGCCACTGCCATCGATCAGGCGTGCGCGGCGCGCCTGGCCCCTCACCGCCTCTCCGAAGGCAAGTTCGTGCTGCTGTTTTTGCTGCGCGACCTGCCAGAAGGGTTGGCTCCCCACGAGCTTGCCGACAAGGCGGGGGTTACGCGGGCCACCATCACCGGCCTGCTCGACGGGCTGCAACGGGACGGCCTGCTGGCTCGCCACAGCGACAGCCAGGACAGGCGAAAGATCTCGGTGCGCCTGACAGAGCAGGGCCAGGCCCTTGCGCAGCACCTGCTCGATGAGCACAGCCAGTGGATAGGCTCCCTGTTTGCCGGGTTCGATCAGGCAGAGCGAGAGACCCTGAGTGCCCTGCTCAAGCGGGCCTGGCTCAATGTCATCTCATCCCGGGCAGGCTGCACAGAGGCCGCCACAGAGGAGCACCCATGACACGCAGCCGCATCACGGATATCGCCCCCTCACGCCTCGCCCAGCTCAACCGGGGAGAGGCTGAGGCAAGCAACCTGACCGAATGCCTGACGGTGGATTTTGCCGCCCTGATGCAGTGCACCCGGCCTTCGCTCGGGCCCCAGGCGCTGGCGTCGATGCACGCCGCATCCGGGGAGGGCATTACCCGGCGCATGGCACTGGCCGCCAGGCTGCTCCTGACCGAGAACGGCACGAGGGATCTTGCGGCGCTCAGCCGTCATCCCTCCGATACCGTGCGGGGCTGGGCCTGTTTCATGGTGGGCGCGAGCGAGGGGCTGTCGCTCAGCGACCGCCTGGCCCTCATTCGCCCCCTCGCCGATGACCCTCACTTTGGGGTGCGCGAGTGGGCCTGGCTCGCAATGCGATCGACCATTGCTGCGCAGCTCGAGGTGGCCATTGCCGCCCTGGTGCCCTGGACGGCGGAGCCGTCCGAGCGACTGCGACGCTTTGCAAGCGAAGCGACCCGGCCCCGCGGCGTCTGGTGTACCCATCTTGCGTCCCTGCGACAAGCGCCGGAGCAGGCCCTGATGCTACTCGAGCCCCTCAAGGCCGATCCCGCCCCTTATGTGCAGGACTCCGTAGCCAACTGGCTGAACGATGCGAGCAAAGACAGGCCACAGTGGGTCACTGACCTCTGCGCGCGCTGGTCTCGCGAAAGCCCCTGCCCCGCGACAACCCGGATTTGTCAACGCGCCTTGCGCACCTTGCGCAAGGGCCAACTCCCGAAGGAACCCCTATGACCCACTATCTGGCAGAGCTCTACACCCCCACTCCCGCCTGGCTGGCACTGAGCCAGACGGCTCGTCAGCAGTTCTTCGAGGCCATTGGCACAGGCATGGCCAACCTCGCCGCCCTCGGGGTGGAGCCCATCGCCCTGGGCGAGACCGATGCTGCCACCCTCCATGGTGCGCCCCACCCCTTCTTCGCCATCTGGCGCGGGCCGGATGCCGCAGCTATCGATGCCCTCGTCCAGGGAATAGCCGTATCGGGCTGGCACGACTACTTCGAGACGGTCAACGCCACCGGCGCCGGTGTCTCCCTGGGCCAGCACCTTGCACAGTTGACCGCCCTGCCCTGCGCCGCCACATCCAGCCCCGCCCTGGCCTGATAACCCCTAAAAGAGCGTTATCCCACCAGGCTTTGCGTCAGTGCCGCCGACACCGGTGGCACTGTTTTCCATACCCTGCCCTTGCAAACCCAGGTCACCACCACCTGGGAAAGCGGCGCCACAACCCCGCTCCGTTCCCACTCCCTTAATAAAACGCGGATATCTCCTGATGCCGTGATGGGCCATCGCCGATGGGACAAGTGAGCAAGATTCGGGTCGTCGTGACGAAGGTTCACCGCCATAGTGCTTTCAAACCAACAGTGCTTTCGACCTCCCAAGGGGTTGAACCAAAGGAGGTTTGAACCAGGAGGGGGTTGAACCCATCCACTTGTCTGCCAATCCTGCATGAGCGTCGCCACCTGGCGCCATGCGCATTAGCGAGGGAACTGCCATGTCATTACTGTCCAACAAGGTCGCCATCATCACGGGCGCCAGCTCCGGTATCGGTCGCGCCAGCGCCATCCTGTTTGCAAGGGAGGGGGCCAGCGTCGTCGTCGGCGCCCGCCGCCAGCCCGAGCTGGATCTGCTGGTGGAGGAGATCAGGGAATTCGGGGGCCAGGCGGTGAGCCTGGCGGGAGATGTGAAAAGCGAAACCTATGCCCGCGCCCTGGTGGATCTCGCGCTGACCCGTTTCGGCGGACTCGATATCGCCTTCAACAACGCCGGCAGCACGGGGACACCGGGCAGCGTGCCGGGGCTTGAACTGGCGCAGTGGCAAGAGACCCTGGATACCAACCTCACCAGCGCCTTTGTGGGGGCCAAGTACCAGATCCCCGCCATGCAGGCACGCGGGGGCGGCTCCCTTATTTTTACCTCCACCTTCGTCGGCCATACCCTGGGGCTGCCCGGCATGGCGGCCTATGCTGCGAGCAAAGCAGGCCTCATCGGCCTGACCCAGGTGCTGGCCGCCGAATATGGGGCACAAGGGGTGCGGGTCAACGCCCTGCTGCCGGGGGGCACCGACACCCCCATGGGGCGGGCCTTTACCGATACACCGGAGAGTCTCGCCTTTGTGCAGCATATGCATGCCCTCAAGCGCCTGGCCCAACCGGAGGAGATCGCCCGCTCGGCCCTCTATCTTGCGTCCGATGCATCCAGCTTTACCACCGGCATTGCCCTGCTGGCCGATGGTGGGGTATCTATTTGTCGCACATGACCTTGTCGCACCCAAGATCCTGCGGCTGCAAACCTATCGTGAGAGCTCCCTATGTCTGATTACGCCCGCATCGCCGATGCCATCCGTTTTATCGCAAGCCAGGTGGCGCGCCAGCCCACCCTGGACGAGATAGCGGCGCACGTTCACCTAAGCCCCTTTCACTTCCAGCGGCTGTTCAGCCGCTGGGCCGGAGTGACCCCGAAGCGCTACTTGCAGGTGCTGACCCTGGAGCGGGCCAAGGCGCTGTTGCAGGAGTCGCGCCCGCTGCTGGAAGTGGCCGATACCCTGGGCCTGAGCAGCGGCTCGCGGCTCTACGATCACTTCGTGCAGCTAGAAGCGGTGACGCCGGGGGAGTACAAACAGCGCGGGGCCGGGCTGGTTATCGATCACGGGGTGCACGACACCCCCTTCGGCCAGGCGTTCGTTGCCCTGACCCCGCGAGGGGTGTGCAACTTCTCGTTTCTCGATGACCAGGCCCCACAAACGCCGCTGAGTGCCCTCGCCCAGCGTTGGCCAGCGGCAGAACTGCGAGAAGCGCCATCACGCACCCAGGGGGTCATCCACACCATGTTCGATGGCAGCAAGACACCGGACCGCCCCCTCTCCTTGCACGTGAGCGGCACCAACTTTCAGATCAGCGTCTGGCGGGCGCTGCTGCAGATCCCGCCCGCCAAGGTGGTGAGCTACGCCCAGGTGGCAAACGCCGTCGGCAACCCAAAGGCCGCCCGCGCCGTGGGGCTGGCGGTGGGCGCCAACCCCGTCGCCTTGATGATCCCCTGCCACAGAGTCATCCAGCAAAACGGCAGGCTCGGCGGCTATCACTGGGGCGAGACCCGCAAACAGGCGATACATGCCTGGGAAGCGGCGAGGTATGAGTGAACGTGGCCTTTTATGCTCTCCTGATAGGAGGAAAAACAGGGCTGTTGGTTGTGAGTCAGCAGACTATCAAACCATGCCGGACCAGCATGCCGTGATATAAAGCGGGGGCATTAGCAGAGTCGGGGCGCCGATTGCCCCTTCTGTTCCTTTGGTTACGGGGCGTGCGATCAGTTACACCACCCCGGCGAATTGACGAAGAGACGTAGGGTGCAATAAGCGCAGCGCATTGCACCGTTTGCCGAGCGGCTTTTGTACAAGGTATGAAACACCAAATTAGAGGTGCAATTCACGCTGTTCATTGCACCCTACGGACTTGAAACAGGTGATTTTTATTCAAATCGCTGTTCTTGCTCCATATCCTCCCGCTGTTCTCGCTCTTTCTGTCGCTCGATAAACTGAACCAAATTCTCTGAAACAGTTTGAGCTGCACTCGAAATATCTGCTCTGTCATGCTCAACTAACTTGCGAATTGCCTCCGCTCTGGACTGCATTACTTTGGCTCGGCTACCAGACCAAGATGAAGGAGTGACACTTTCGGCGAATATTTCCAGAACAATAGCAGGGTCAGGAGATGACTCAAGCAGCCTGAGAGCTAACTCTGACATCCTGAGCCCTTCAATTTCGCCATCCTTTTCCCACAAGTTAATGCTTGCTGCAATAGCTACCCATACGCGGGGCTCATTTCGGGCACAACACCACGAAATCAGAAAATCCATATTAATATAGGCAAGAGGTGAGAATCGTAAGTCTCTATTACAAATAAAAAACTGCCGACGTTCTTGTTGCTCTTCAGTGCCTTCAAAGACTCGATTTAAAAATGCTTCTGGCATCAGCGCAGCTGTTGTCTCAATGGCGCTTTCATATGAATGAACGTAACCATAGTGCAGATCAACAACAGCAAAAATTGCGTCCAACCACTCCTGTTTTTCTGGCTCATTGCCATCGAAACGTAATGCAGCATTGATGACGCACTCCATGTTGTAGCCTTTTGACCCACCAGGATCGTTGTGATCTTTTGGCAAATTTAAAATTGCGGCCCTAAGACCTATCTGACGAAAATCGGGCCCCAACGTATCCACCATCACATCTTTGTCATGAAGGCGCATGCTTAGCGCCTCCAGCACCACATCACTGCCGCCAGGTTTACTCAGAAGTCGCATTGCAAGCTCGAGGATTCTCGCTCTCGGCAAGGATGCATACTCATCTCGCCATAAGATGGGTTCATACATATTTGGGTCAATATCAGGATCATCCAACAGCATCATACAACGCTCTAGGGAAAGTGCGAACAAGTATCCCACGAACAAAAAATGAAAATTTTAGTCATTTAATATCAATGGGTTACCAGTAAATGCTCTCGTGCCATATGACTTATTCGCACCTTCCCTAGATCAACTTCTGTAAATTTACCCCAAGGATGCAAATAGACCAGCGAGTGACGGAGTACTGGATGCTGGGCACAAAAGTCGAGTAACTCCTGTACCAACTCTGGTTCAAATGCATCTATCTCTTTGATAAAACCACCAAAGACGGCAACATTCATACCTACCCTGGACAATGGTTCCAGTTGCTCGACAAGTTGCTGCCAGCCCGCTCGTAAATCATGCCCCCCCTTAGCCAATCCTCTTCCGAATGCATAGGTATTAGGCATCCAACCATTTGAAAACAGGTTTGGCCCCAGCTCATCAAGTTTATGACCTGATGCCGCAAACTCCTCACCTAATTGCAACGCCTTGGCTTCAAGTCGTTGCCTGGCCTCATCATATTTATGGATTTTTTCATGATCAAAATTGGCATCCAGAGCCCAATAGTCTTGCCCCTTGCTCAAAACATAAGTACTAATTGCCGAAATCAAGTCATGTGGCTCTAGGGAAGGTGCGAATAAGTCATATGGCACGAGAGCATTTACTGGTAACCCATTGATATTAAATGACTAAAATTTTCATTTTTTGTTCGTGGG
>NZ_JBFODJ010000044.1:40347-42134 GCF_040908265.1 Aeromonas sp. R5-1 | reverse complement strand
GTGTGGCTTGTTTTGTTTAGCGACTAATCAGATCGCACAAACTGGACTGAGTTCCCTTCCTCCGGTGATCTACTATTCGGAACAGCTATTTAGCATCTAAACACCCCTCATGGGAAATTTTCACTTCTCAAGTTGTTGGATGGCTCACCCCAATAATTGAAGATTTAAGAGAAATAGATGCTTAAATTTCGTCCTCACAGGGTGTATTACCGTAGGGTGCAATAAGCGAAGCGAATTGCACCCTACGACCACTCCCTGAGGTTATGGCGGGCACGGTTTTGGTTCCCCCTCTTATTCGCTGAGGCGAGCACGCTTGTCCAGGCCGCGAGACAGGATGTCGAGCGAGCGGCGCCGGGCCATGGATGGCCCGTCGGCGCGTGCCGTCGGACAAGCGGGTGAGCCGAAGGAACCCGATGAAGTAGGGCGAATAAGCGGGGGTGGCCTTTCTTTTGGTGACTTTTCTTTGGCCACGCAAAGAAAAGTTACTCGCCCAAGCCCGAAGGGCGGGCGAAACCCCTTCGAGGTCAGCGGCCTCACGTCCTGCACGGCAAAGCCGTGCCTGCTTGCCACAGGCACGGAGTCTGGCTGGACGCCGGGATGCCACCGGCAAAGGGGCGTGGCCGCCCCTATCGGCCCAGGAAGGGCTCCCAGTCCTTGAACACCGGCTGCAACCCTGCCAGCCGCACGGCGGCGGCCACTTCCCCCACCGGGCGGTCGTCGTGGATGGCGAACTGCTCCAGCTCCTCTTTATCCCCCTCGGCATAGCCACCCGGCTGGGTGCGCGACTCGGCCGACATCTGGGTGATGCCAAGGCGCACTGCGCCGTTGCGAAAGGTGGCGGACTCGCGGGTCGAGAGGGACAAGTCCAGCGTGGGCGAGAAGAGGCGCCAGGCGCAGATAAGCTGGGCCAGCTGGCGATCCGACATGACCACGGCAGGCTCCAGCCCGCCGGTGCAGGGGCGCAGGCGCGGGAAGGAGAGCGAGTAGCGGCTCTGCCAGTGGTGGCGCTCAAGCCAGGCGAGGTGCTCGGCGACGAAGTAGCTGTCGGCACGCCAGTCCGCAGAGAGACCGATGAGCGCCCCCAGCCCTATCTTGTCGATACCGGCGCGGCCGAGCCGATCCGGCGTGGCGAGGCGCCATGCGATGTCCTGCTTGTTGCCGCGCAGGTGGTGGCGGGCATAGGTGGGGGCGTGGTAGGTCTCCTGATAGACCATGACCGAATCGAGGCCGAGGGTTTTCAGCTCGGCGTACTCGGCTTGCGAGAGGGGCTGCACCTCCATCCCCACCGTGCTGAAGTGACGGCGGATGATGGGCAACACCTGCCGAAAATAGGCGAGCCCCACCTTGTGCTCGTGCTCGCCGGTCACCAGCAGCACGCTGTCAAAACCGCGCGCCTTGATGGCCAGACACTCGCGCTCAATCTCCTCTGCATTCAGGGTCTTGCGCTTGAGGCGGTTGCTCATGGAGAAGCCGCAGTAGGTGCAGTCGTTGGCACAGAGGTTCGACAGATAGAGGGGCACATAGAAGCCGATGGTGTTGCCAAAGCGCTGGCGGGTCAGGCGCTCGGCCTCGGCTGCCATCTGCGGCAAATACGCCTCGGCGGCCGGGGAGATCAGCGCCATAAAGTCGGCCAGGGTGCGGCGGGAGGTAGTCAGCGCCCGCTCTACATCGGCGGCGGTCTTGGCGCGGATCTGCATGCCGATATCGTCCCACTCCAGCTCCTGCCATCTATCGAGAAAACTCTCCGACTTTCTCTCAACCCCCTCCCGGCCTCCCCCTTCACAAGG